>NZ_JBRUCW010000015.1:0-64546 GCF_053203525.1 Streptococcus rifensis
TGGTAGTCGGAGCTGTCGTTGTCGTCGTACCTGTTGTGGTAGCTGCTGTACCTGTTGTGGTAGTCGGAGCTGTCGTTGTCGTCGTACCTGTTGTGGTAGTCGGAGCTGTCGTTGTCGTCGTACCTGTTGTGGTAGTCGGAGCTGTCGTTGTCGTCGTACCTGTTGTGGTAGTTGTAGTTGTTACTGGCGCTGTATAAACGTTAGTAATAACTGTACCATTTTCTGGAGAACCTACTTGAGCCAAGTATTGATCACCTGATTTAGTAACAAGAACACGGTAAATTAGTTCCTCTGTAGAGTACTCTACATTTTCTTCTGAACCTGATTTTTCTACAACCTTATAAGTATATACACCAGCTTGAGTGTAAGTGATTGGTGAGAAGGTTACAGAACCATCAGCTGTATTTTTTACGGTCTCTTTTAATGTTTCTGTGCCGTTGTTAGCCACTTCATACAATTCAAACTCGAATTGATCCGCCACAAGGTCTTTACCAGTTAATGCTTTAGTTGCTACAATGTTCGCTGCAGTTTCTTTAGCTCCCCAAGCTACTGCCCATGAAGTATAATCATAAGAAACTGTTTTGTTAGCAGTTCTCGGCCCCATATTGAGACCTTGTACTGTTAAACTATTTGACAATGTCCCTTTCAAAGCAGAGAGATCGTTAATACGTGATGTATATTGTACAACATAAGTTGGAGAATATTCTGGAGTTGACCCTCCACCATAGACATTTCCATAGTGACCATCACCATTTTTAAATGTCCAAGTGTTTCCATCAACCACTACTTGTCCGGTTAAATTAGTAACAACTGAACCCGCTCGCGCCTCTTCTTCAGTTTTATAGCCCCCCTCTTTGTAGGCTAAACGGACAAGACGTTGGACGCCTTCAAGCGTTTGACCATCTCCTAGAGTATCTGACACCACAATACTGCGAATAATATCTTGTCTAGCATTGATAACGGCAAACCAGTTAATTAAGGTTGGGTCTGTAGAACTTACATAGCCATATTTAAAGGCATAGCCATCAACAGAACCATCTCCAGAGCCTTCAAAGGTATAATTAGCAAGGGCAATTCCTTCAAAAGTTCCCGTAGTAATCTCTGTTTGTTCCTTATTTGCAGAGACTGTCCGGCTGGCTACTACTTTAACACCAACTTCCCCACCCTTATCAAGTGGATTCGTTGCGAAGTATTGCTCACCTGCCTCATTAAAGGTCATAATGATTTTTCCAGTAGAAGCATTAAGCGTATAGGTTCCAACTGGACTTCCATTTACCGTCAAAATTTGATCTGTTAATGTAGATGGAAATGATAACGTGTCTGGCAAAGTTAAGGTAATTGTATCACCTGATGTAATTGCGACATCATTTGCCACTGCCCACCCATAAGACAAGTCCATAGTTTCCCCAGCTGCAACCGTACCATTGGTTATTAACGTAGCTGATGTGATTGAATAATTGAGTTCTGCTGCTTTTACAGTCGTTGTTTTAAATGCTGTAAAAAGAGACCCAAAAACCAAACTCAAAATAGCCAACAGAGGAAACAGTTTAGATTTTTGTGTTTTCATTATCTCTCCCTATTGAACAATTCAATTACCTCCTTATATTAATCTACTCTGAGTCTAATTATATTACAAAGAACTGGAAATTTCAAGGTAAATGAGCCCTTCATTGGTGCTATTTTTTATAGATTTACTTTTGATCGCTAAGAGAAATTATTCTAATTCATCACTCGTAATGGGATTGAGTAACACGCCCTTAGGAATAAATTCTCTGACAAGGTCATTAAAGCTCTCGTTTGTTTCACATTCATGGGATGCGTGAGGGTGAGCAAAATAAACAGCCACCTGGTCTATATCCGACAATGGTCGAAAATCAGAGCCATTATCGGTTGTAATCGAAGCGATAGGATACTGAGTAAGCTATTCTGGCTCTATAATTTCTGTAGTGGGTAACTCCCTCTATGGAGATTATGGAGCCTTTTTGAGTGTATCAAAAAAGTCCCATATGACTTATAATGAAATGTGACCAAACAACTCATTAGAAAGACACATATGGAACATCTTAAGCATACCACAGATTTAATCGGATTGGAAGACCCAAATATCCTTATTATCACTGTAATTAAATATGACTCACATCGAAAGTTCTAAAATGTCTTAGCCACCTTCTAGTTGAGAAAAAAGTATACAAAAACACCTCAGAGAGATATCATGTAGTTCACCACAAACACATTAGAAAGGCTCCCTGAGATGCAACATCATTATACACTAAAAGGCAAGCACTTGACAATCACTGAGCGTTATTTGATTGAACGGTGGCAACGAGACGGCAAATCCAATCGACAAATAGCCGAACTACTTGGAAAAGCGCCACAAACCATTCATAATGAAATCAAACGAGGAACCATCCTGCAACAAGTTCGTAAAGGCAAGTTCGAGAGAAGCTATTCAGCAGACTATGCGCGACTTGTCTACGAAGACAATAGAAAAGCCTCTGTTCGTAAGGTGTCAATTGCTCAGGCAACTAAGGAGTCGATTGTCCACTGTATCAAGGAGAAATGGTCTCCTGAAATGATGGTTAAAACAAAGGGGATTACCGTGCCTGTTTCAACCATCTACTATTGGATTCATAAGGGGCATCTCGGTCTAACTGTAAAAGATATGTTATACCCTAGACACCCAAAAGCAGTAACGAAAAAAGCGAGTCCTCACTTCAAACCTGCTGGGCAATCCATTGAGAAGAGACCGGAAACTATTAACTTACGGTTAGAAAATGGGCATTATGAGATTGACACAGTGCTCTTAACCAAGGCGAAAAATCATTGCTTACTAACATTGACAGACCGCAGAAGTCGCCATCAAATCATTCGATTATTACCCGATAAAACTAGTCAGTCTGTGAACAATGCCATTGTTGAGATCCTTAACAACTGGACGATTAAGTCAATAACAGCTGATAATGGGACGGAATTCAATCGCTTAGCGGAGGTGTTTCCAGAAGACCATCTTTACTATGCCCATCCCTACGCCTCTTGGGAAAGAGGGACCAATGAGAACCATAATCGGCTCATTAGACGATGGTTGCCTAAAGGAACTAAGAAATCGACCCAGAAACAGGTCGCTTTCATTGAAAATTGGATCAATCATTATCCTAAGAAAATACTGAACTATTTGTCTCCTGCACAGTTTCTTGAAAATGGCTAACTTCTACTTGAAATTTAGCAAGACCTTTAAAAAATATAAAAAATACATTACTAATGCCCTAGAATTACCTTATTCCAACGCTAAACTAGAAGCCACTAATAAACTGATCAAAGATATAAAACGAAATGCCTTTGGATTTAGGAACTTCAAGAACTTTAAAACTAAAATTTTGATTGCTTTGAATGTGCAAAAAGAGAGAACCAACGTGATTCTCTCTCTTGTATAATATAAGCCACCCACTACAGTTGACAAAGAGCCTTTTATCTTTAAAAGAGTTACTTCAATATGCGTTCAAAACATCAGCTTTTAGTTTTTATGAGAGCGGTAATAAAAAGTACCTAAAACTGCCAATAAGACCAAACCAATAACGGATGCATAACCAACTGTCTCACCTGTCGAAGGAAGAGTGCGCTTGTTTTTCACATCTGGCTTCGTAGATTTTGGTACAGTTGTTGTTGTTGTTACTGTAGTAGATTTAGGACTAGCTGGTGGTGCTGGCACTTTTGGCGTTGTTACCACTGGAGCTGGTGTTGTTACCACTGGCGCTGGTGTTGTTACCACTGGCGCTGGTGTTGTTACCACTGGAGCTGGTGTTGTTACTACTGGAGCTGGTGTTGTCACCACTGGCGCTGGTGTTGTCACCACTGGAGCTGGTGTTGTCACCACTGGAGCTGGTGTTGTCACCACTGGAGCTGGTGTTGTTACTACTGGAGCTGGTGTTGTTACTACTGGAGCTGGTGTTGTTACCACTGGAGCTGGTGTTGTTACTACTGGAGCTGGCGTAGTTGTTGCAACTGTTGTAGTAGCTGGAGCTTCTGTGGTTGTTGCAACTGTTGTAGTAGCTGGAGCTTCTGTGGTTGTTGCAACTGTTGTAGTAGCTGGAGCTTCTGTAGTTGTCGCAACTGTTGTAGTCGGAGCTACCGTTGTCGTAGTTGGCGCTGTGGTTGTTGTGCTTGTAGTTGTTGTGCTTGTAGTTGTTGTGCTTGTAGTTGTTGTGCTTGTAGTTGTTGTCGTCGTAATATACTCATTAGAGATAGTAGGTAAAATAGGATCTTCAGGAGAAATAACTACAGCTTTCAACTGACCATTCTCGTCTGTCACTTGAACAGTCAGTGGTTTTTCTTCATAGTCATATCGAATATTTTGAACAGAACCTTCCTTTTCCTTCACAGTAAAGTTATATGTTCCAACAGCATCGAAAGCAACATCTGCAAAAGTAATTAAGCCATCTGCATCGTTTGTTGCTGTTGCAACTACTTCTTTAGACTCGTTCAACAATTCGAATTCGAACTGATCAGCTACAAGTGATGGAGCATTGTCACCAACAATTTCCTTACGCGCTTTAATAGTTAATGTTGTTGGTTTTGCTCCATATTTATTTGCAAAGTTAGGTGTTTCAGTGCTTACAACCCCTGAAAGCACGCCTGCATTACTGGTAACTGTAATAGTAACAGCTTTAGCTTCATCATCGTATGTGATACCTGGAAGCGGATTTGACACATCTTCTTTAATGGTATAGTTATAGACACCTGCCCCTGCAAATTCAACATCTGCAAAGACTACTTTACCATCTGCAGTATTTTTTGCTGTTGCAACTACTTTACCGGCTTGATTTAATAGATTAAAAGTAAATTCTTCTGCTAACAAATCACGACCAGTCAAGGCTTTAGTTGCCTCAATGGTTACTTTCGCAGGAATTGATACATCTTGTAAGTTAACCAATGTACCTGCTGCACCAAGAGTTACTTCATATTCTTTTTCATCGAGCTGATAACCTTCTGGTGCAGTCTTTTCCTTGATAATGAATACTTTACCAGCTTGATCTTTTTCAAATTCTGATGAGATAGCGATACCATTTTGGTTAGTTGTTACCTCTTGAGTATTTGAGGTATCATCTTTTTGAGTAATGGTATAGACAGCTCCTCCTACAGGTGCCTGAGTAAAGCTATCAGTCTTACTGATACGAATCTTATAGGCGGGGGATGCGCTAATTTCACCTGATACTAATGATGTTGCAGAAGCGACCATTGTAGTACGAGTATTATTGCTTCGTTGTGTTAAAACTGTACCGTCTTCTGTAGTTAAACCAATTTGGTTAGCTACTGTTGAACCATCATTTGGAGTCGTTGTCTGATAAGTTACAAAATATTTTTTTGAACCATCTTTGAAAGTGATTGTAAATTCTGTATAGTTATCATTCCAAGCCAAGACATAATCAGTGTTCTCAACTAATTTAACAAAATCACCCATGACTGCTGAAGTGCCACCAGACATTGAAGGGGCTTCATAAACAGTTACTGTCTCAGGAATGTAACGAATCGCCGCATATTGTGCACCTGTTGGAAGAGAGTCTGTTAAAACGAGGTTTTTACCATAATCTTGACCACCAGTGTTCACACGCACACGCCAGTTAGAAACATACGAGCCATTTCCAACAAATCCTGCTGAAGCTAGAATTGGAGATTCCCATGGTGTTCGACTCGCTTGACCACCTGCTTTAGCAAAGTTCTCATAACCCTCTTCTGTACCTGAGATGGTTTTAGATGAGTATTTATGAGTAATTGTCCCTTGAACAGATGATGAATCAAATGGAATAGCTGTGTTTGTTTGGTCAGAAGTAAATCTAAACGAAGCTGCAAAGTTACCTTGTACATCTTTTACAACTTGACTATTTGTAGCTTCTTTATACTCATCAAGATTCTTCAAGGTAATAGTAACCTTTCCACCTTGATTAAGACCTGTTTTTGTAACAACTGCAGTTGCAATGTTGACCTTAGTATCATTGTCAACAAGTTGCAAAGTATTGTTGTAAACATCCATCGGTGCTGGAATATCTAATGTGAAGTAGTCTCCATCTTCAAGATTTCCATTATAAGCTTTCAAATCAAACAAAGCACGTAATTTGTAAGCATTTCCTGTACGGATATTGTACACACCCTCGGAATCCGTGGTCTGAGTAGTATCACTGCCATCTAACAATGAGATTTCAGTAATAACATTGGTTAATTCTTTCGCTTCGACTGCATTGGCTGAGGCAAACAACCCAGCAAAAAGAAACGAAAGCGACGCTGTCATAGCAATCAACGCCTTAAGGAATCTATTTTTATCCATAAAATTTTCCTTTTTCTCCTATATTTTTTTGCTAATACACCTCTAATCTTAGTGAAACCAAAGTGTACTGACGGATATAGTATAGCAAATGTTTAAAGAATTTGCAATAATTTTTTCATTTTTTTTTAGTATAGTTATAGAACACTTTATCTTCTCTTCAAATGTTTCAAATATGTTGTTTTTTTTTTAAACTTGTATTAATATATAGTTATCTAAAAAAATTTTAGGAAAGTAGAAATTAAAATGAAGTTACTTCGAAAAGTTAAAAAGCAGTGGGTTGCTGTTCCCGCAGCATCTGCTACAATCTTATCTATAGGTTTGAGCGGCAACGTGTCAGCTAATGAGCTTACAGATCAATCTTCAGTCGTCACTAGCGCAAACTCAGTTGATTTTCAAGGAAATGAAGTTGAGTCAACTGGTTCAACTATCACTGAAGCAAATGCTGATTCGGATAAGCAGCCTCAATCACTAAATCTAGTCGAAACAGTTGCTGCGACAATCAATGATAAGGAGTCTTTCTCTCCTTCTGCTGTTGATAGTGCCTCTTTATTTAGATCTGTTTCAACCGGGGTAAATCTTTCTAGTGAAAGTCCAGATATTGGTGCAGATGTTGATACGTTGATTACAAATAATCCAACAGATGCAGTCATACCGGACGTTACAATTGATAGCAAATCTGTCCATGCTCCATCAACAAAATTAGATGATGCTGTTACTACGGATCATAATCGCACTCTCGTGAGCAAGCCAACAGTGGATGGTTCTGACTATATTGTTAAGTACGATTATAATAATAATTGGTACTATATTGATGCTAACGATTTCAAAGCATCATATCCAGGCGATGATGCAGCAGCAATCCAAAAAGCTTTGGATACAGCAAATAGCGTTGTATTAGCAGATAACACTGGTAACGAGTACAGAGGAGTCGCCGTCAAATTATCTGGTGAGTATACTTTACAAAGAGACGAAGGTGTTCTCAGCCATTATGAAATACGGTCCTTCTCAGCTATTCCTGAACTTGTTTCTGCAGACAATGCAGAAGTTGCTAAGCGAATCTACGGCGCATCCACGCCTATAAAAATCACTGAACTTGAAGGAATTACTGATACTAATCATGTAACAGCTCAAGAATATGACTACTTGAAGTCACATTATGGGTTAACTGCTGACAATCTTTTTGAAGCGACTCCGAAAGGAGCAACTGCTGCTTCACAATATCTTGTAGTTCCCGTATATACAAAACCAGAGAACTTTAAACAAATTCAAATCACTAAAGAACTTCACAGCAATGTTATTGCCCTTTATGGTGACGGTAAAGATCAGACTATTTTCAATGTTAATCTCGAACAGTATGGTCAGATGTTTGATTCTAACGAAAATGTTACAGATACTAGGGAATTTGCTGCCATCGTCTTAGACGGAGGAGATCTGAAGGGCGAGTCTTATGACGCTTTTGTATTTAAGGATTTTGCCATTAAATTTACGGATGCTGACCAAGAAGACTTTTATGTTCGCGGAGCTGTTTACCAAGGAAAAGTTAACGGGATTCAAGTTAATAACGCAAACAATGTCACCGTAGATGGTGTGGAGGTTTCCGGTGCCAATCGTTCAGGGGTCTATTTTACATCAAGTCCTAACACTGTACTAATACCTTATACATCTGATGGGAAATTGCGTGCAGATCGCGAAGGTTTCACCCGCTATGATTACCCTTCAAAAGGTGTTAGCGATCAATTTAGAGATAATGAACGTGATCCATCGGAGTATCATGAAGTTTACGATCAGTTACACTTCAACTATAACAATAAAGTTATCAATAGTCATTTACATGATAATAGAGTCTCCGGTGTTACCTTTGCTTTCCAAAATGAATTTTTAGCCGAAGGTAACCTTGCCGAACGCAATGGTCATGAAAAGAGCGGTTCTACCGGCTATGGCATCGCCTCCTCAGCTGGCTCTGCTAACCTCAATATTGTTTTTAGAGATAACACTACGATAAATAATTACCGTAAAGGACTTGATTTCCATGATGGAGATAATATTTTAGTCGAAAATAATACTTCTATCGGTGATCGTCTGTCAGGGATTGCTATTTATAACCGGACCTACCCAATGGAGAATGTTACCATTAGAAATAATGTGATTACGCAAGATCCAAGTAATCGTATTGTGGAAAACGATCTCCAAATGAACGGTGAGTTTATCCATGGACAATCTTATAATGAGTATGAAGCAATTCATCTTTCTATTAACACTACACTGAGGGATTTGAGTTCAGCAAAGGCAGATGCGAATTACAATATTACAAATAACACCATTCAGAATATAGCGAATGGATCTGGTACGACAGCGTCTAAATTTGATTACCTATCGCACGCTATCAGTGTTAGAATTGATGAACCTACCATGGATTATACTCTGAACATCTCGAATAATAATATTTCGGGAGATTCAGCAGCAAAAGTAATTACCGTTATTAATTCAAATCGCGATAGTAGGAATGCCTTATACTCAAACGAATTGGGATTAGGTTCAGGCGACATTATTGTCAAAGACAATGAAGTTCGTTTAGGTACCATAACTGGTGATAAAAATGCTTTTAGCCCTATCCATATTGTTGAAGGCAGTGTAAGCTCCACTGTAAACGACTATAATGCTAGCACTAAGCGAAATATCGGGGCACTTCAAGACAAATTCCGAGGTGCAGTCATTGTTGAAGGCAATGATATTAGCGCAAATAAAACAATTTTAGCTCATTCAAATTCAAAAGGTGACTTGGCTAGATATGCAGCCTTATCCATTTCAACGAATGCTGAAGCAATAGTTGTTAAAGACAATAAGTTGGACTTTGGTGAGGTTGAACAGAGTTTAATTAACATGCCTGTACAAAAGACGGGTTTGATTGAAATTAACGGTATACCAGGTCCAAATGCTGCTTCAAATACCATATTAGAAGCTACAACAACTACTACTATTTATCGTGAAGCAGGTTCGAATGAAAAGTTGGAGACGGTAACTTCTGTCACCGGACAAACCACGACCCTAGTCACTAAAATCATTGGTACGGACGAAATTGTTAAGACAGTCACGATTGTAACGGCAACTCCAAAAAGTATCCCACTAAATGAAGATGGCAGCATTTCTAATAGCATTGAAACCATTAAAGAAGAGACTGGAAATGGTACAGTTGAGAGCCCCCTCCTTGTAACAGTAACCAAAACTCTAGTAGACGCTAATAATCTGGGTGGTGCTTATTCAACAACATTATCTAATGCTGCAGGTTTATCTAAAAATACACAACCACTAATATTTTTAAACAATGATATTCATGTAGACTCTGCTTTTATTGGTTATCGAAATCCGAATCGGAATAACCTTGAAACTAGGGAATATGCGCTAGATGTCCTAAAAACAGCTAATGTTGTCAGATATGTAGATAATAATACTTTTACAAGTGACGGACGTGTTGCCCAAGGAACAGTTTCTTATTTTGATACCTCAAATTCAGCGGATAACCCAAATGGATTAACAAATATTGACTATCTGGATGGGAAACTTAAGGTTGACCTTAACGGAAATCCACTGTACCAAGATAATACGACTCAATCTTTACCAACGACAATGGCTAACTATAATATCACACGATTGACAAATTATAGTGGGCTTAATAGTGATGAGTTTGGCTTGGCTAGGGAACGTTTTGGGGACAACCGTGTGTTAATTAGTAGCCAAACAGAGCCAATAGCACCTAATCTTGTGTATGAATATGATGCTACTCTGACGCTTGAAGAAAGCTATGTGAAAACCCAAGGGACTGCCGGAAGTAAGACAGTTGATACCTATGAAGTTACAACAGATAACAGCAATCTTAATCATGCTGGTATAACAACATATTATGTTGGTAATACATTGCTCAGAAATATTGGGATTACTCCGACACGAGAGACACGAAATGATGGAACAACTAATGACCTATTAGATAAACTGCTATATGCGGACTACATGACACCGGACTTAACGGTGAGTTCTAGAGTATCGATAGAGGATCAGGAACAATACCGTTATTGGACGGATATCCTTAATGCTAGACAAACCAATTCAAATGTTCGTATTTCTCCTATCAAAATTGTTAATGGTGTAGAGCAAAAGTTCACTGTAACAGCTTGGTATACCAATGAAAAAGGTGAGACACGCGAGGTTGTTTATCAATTTACTGATTTACCTGTTGGTTTAAAAGATGCTGTTGGCATTCAATACAATGAAGTTTCGACAACTCCTAGTACTCCAACTGTTATTGTTATTGGAACCCGTCAGGTTTCACCTACCCCTGAACAGTTGACAGAAACAACTAGAGAAGAAGTCGTTGAGTCATTACCATTTGAGAAAATAACTGTCTTGGATGACACTATGGATTATGGAACAAGTCTTGTGACTCAACCTGGTGTCAACGGTCAACGGTTTGCCGTTTATCGCCAACTAATCACCGATGATGGAACAGTTATCTACGAAGATGTTGAACCGTCTTCTTTCAAGGAAGTTACCAGCACTCCTGAGATTACACGAGTCGGAGATCGCGTGACATCAATTGTTTCTGAGACAACCTCAATAGACTTTGATACAGAAATTCGCTATGACGACTCCCTTCCTTACGGGGAAGAAAACGAGGTGAGGGCAGGTCAACCTGGTCAACTGATTGAATACTTCAACGCATATAGCAGACATTCTGACGGTACAACAATTTCTCAAGATAGTGTACCATTTAAATCCGAAAGGACAGAGCCAGTCTCTCGCATCATCGTCAAGGGGACCTATGTTGAAAATGAAATCGAAAAAACGCAAGTTATTCAGTATGATACATTAGAAGTACCATCCAACGATCTTCCTTACGGTACACGAGTGATCCAAACTCCTGGAGAAAATGGTGAGCGTAAACTGATTTATCTGCAACGCACAAACGGTTATACAGGAGAAATTATCTCTACAACAACTGACCCAGTTCGTGAACAAATCATCAAAGCAGCTAAATCAGCTATTGTTCTCGTAGGAACTTATGAAGAGACAACTCGCACAGAGACGAAACCAATTCCTTTTGAGATTGAATTTATAAATTCAGATCAACATCCAGTTGGAACTCAAATCATCCAAACTCCTGGTCAAGACGGAACCTTAACGCTTCTCTATACAAGACGCGTTAATCGCAATACCGGTGAACTCATTTCTGAGGCACTAATCTCTGAGACTGTTACACCACCTGTAACTCAAGTCGTTCTTGTTGGTACAAAACCAATCTCCAACACTCGTGTTGAAGAATTTGAGATTAGCGAAGAGATTGACTTTGATATTGAATATCAAGACTCAGACCTCTACCCATTCGGCACTGAGGTTGAAGGAACTCCTGGTCAAAAAGGACGTCGTATCTCCACCTATACCAGAGTAGTCGATACGACAACGGGCCAAGTGATTGAAACATCAACAGTTCCTATCCGCTCAGTCGTTACCTTAGCACCAACGAATAAGATTGTCTATAAAGGTACCTATGTGGAGGAAACAGTCTCTGAGACAGAGGTAATTCCTTATAAGACCGTTCGTATTTACAATCCTAATCTTGCACAAGGCACTCAACAAATCAAAGTTGCTGGACAAGATGGTGAGAAAACTCTTATTTACAAACGTCGTGTTAATGCATTGACTGGTGATCTTATCTCCGTAGATAAGACATCATTGATTGAATCAGTGACGAGAGAGCCGGTTGATGAAGTCTTGGAAATCGGAACGCATCGACTTCCTAATACAACAAATACAGTTATTGTTATTAAAGAAGTTCCATTTGATACTAACTATATCTATACTCCGGACTTAAATTATGGTAACAATAAAATCGTTATTAAAGGGAAACCTGGTAAAGTGCAGCTGACCTATGATGCCAACACAAATGAACTACTGTCCACGGTAACTCTTGAAGAGAGTGTGACTGAAGTTATCTATGTCGGTACTAGACAGGTCAATTCCGTTTCTGAAGATTATCCTGTTATTCCTTCTGAACATTCTTATGATGCCTCTCATACGAATAATACTCTTCCTGCTACTGGAGATGAGTTCCAATACCTTCCTTATTTGACATTGGGAGTACTTGGTCTTCTCGGAACTGCGGGCCTCAGCAAGAAAAAAGATTCGTAAGGATTCCCCCCTCATTACCGCTGATTTAGCAGATAGTGAATGCCCTTAAAAAGGGAATTTATAACAAAACACGAGTGTGCTCTTAACTTTAAGCTCAAGTCACACTCGTGTTTGTTTTGCTAGGAAAGATTTACAGTATTGCTTACTGAAAGACTTTCAGATAATTTCAAACGTTCCGAATCGTGATATGATATAATTTAGATAGCTATGTTGAGGAAGGTTGCTTCAGCCAATTCCTCTTTAAAGTAGAAAATCTGTTAATCACTAGGACATTGCTTGTCAAAATGGCTTTCTCAGATTAAACAATGACCTAGCAATTGCTAGAAAATGAAAAACTCAATTTGAACCGAAAACGATAGAAAACTTCTCCATCAAAATTTTGGCCACGTTTTTTTGATGTATAGTAAGTGTCTGGAGGAAAAATATGCCTGATAATCTCGCTTTGCGTATGCGCCCTAAAACAATTGATCAGGTTATCGGGCAGGATCACTTGGTTGCTGAGGGTAAAATCATTCGTCGCATGGTCGAAGCCAAGCGGCTTTCATCCATGATTCTCTATGGCCCACCTGGCATTGGCAAGACCTCTATTGCAGCTGCTATCGCGGGAACGACCAAGTACGCCTTTCGCACCTTTAATGCTACCGTTGACAGTAAAAAAGATCTCCAAGCCATTGCGGAGGAGGCCAAGTTTTCAGGTGGCCTGATCCTCCTGCTCGATGAAATTCACCGCTTGGACAAGACCAAGCAGGATTTCCTGCTTCCGCTACTGGAAAATGGACTCGTCACCATGATTGGGGCGACAACAGAGAATCCCTTCTTTTCTGTTACGCCGGCCATTCGCAGTCGTGTTCAGATTTTTGAGCTTGAACCACTCTCCATTGACCAGGTCAAAAAGGCCTTGGAAACAGCCATTTCAGATAAGGAACGAGGCTTTGACTTTGACATCAAGTTAGACCCTGAAGCCCTAGACTTCATTGCGACAGCTACCAATGGCGATCTTCGCTCCGCTTACAATTCTTTAGAGCTGGCAGTTCTCTCGACCAATCCAAGAGATGATGGAACACGTCATATCCAGCTCCAAGATGTGGAAAATAGCCTGCAACGCTCCTATATCACCATGGATAAGGACGGGGATGGCCACTATGATGTGTTATCTGCCCTGCAAAAATCCATCCGCGGTTCAGATGTCGATGCCAGTCTTCATTACGCCGCCCGCTTAATTGAAGCGGGAGATTTGCCAAGCCTAGCTAGACGTTTGACTGTCATCGCCTATGAAGATATCGGCCTAGCCAATCCAGATGCTCAAATCCATACTGTTACCGCCCTTGAGGCTGCCCAACGCATTGGCTTTCCAGAAGCTCGTATCTTGATTGCCAATGTTGTGATTGACCTAGCTTTATCGCCCAAGTCTAATTCAGCCTATGCCGCTATGGATGCCGCTTTGTCTGATCTTCGGAGCAAGGGTGCCCTGCCTATTCCTAGACATTTAAGGGATGGCCATTACGCAGGCAGCGTCGAATTGGGAAACTCTGTGGATTATAAATACCCACATACCTATCCTGAAAAATGGGTCGACCAACAATATCTTCCTGATAAACTGAAAAATGCCAATTACTTCCAACCCAACCAGACTGGAAAATACGAAAGAGCCCTTGCCACCAATAAAGAACGGATCGATCACTTAAAGAAAGCGGATTAATTTTTACCATTTTCCCTTGAATTTTTTTCAAAAAGTGATAACATATAAGGTATAAACATTGCTGTGGTGTACGAATTCATACAATAGTGTTGACCGAACAAATTTTTGTATTTATATGGGAGACACAAGTCATCTAACAGCATGCAAGCCGTTTCACGCGGAAGCAGCTTCAGTTAGAGCGAGTCACCCACCTGCTAATTAGCGCGGGTTCAATACAAATCATGAATCTCCGGCACCAATACAGCAGTATGCCTCCTTAGCTCAGTTGGTAGAGCAGTAGACTCTTAATCTATGGGTCACAGGTTCGAGCCCTGTAGGGGGTATCTATAAGACTAAAAAACGTTGATTTATCAGCGTTTTTTTGTAATTTGGTCAACTTCAAATTGTCTTAATTCAACTGCTCATGATTCCCAAAAGTACTTCACCAACCTATTGGTCTTCATAGCCCGCTTTTTCTTTATATAATCATGTTGCATTCCTTCCTACTACTCAATTTACAGATTAGATTGTTTAAGTTATAATACCTATATACTATATGGTGATGGTGCTGTTTTAGCATTTTCAGTAACAAAAAGGAGAATAATGAAAAAATATCTTTTAACCCTAATCGCAATGACAAGTCCTGTGCTCTTGACTGCTTGTCAAACACAACCAAGCCAAGTATCTCCTCAAGAAAGCACTCAAAAAGCTCAACATAAAAGCGTCGCATCTGAAGCAGATACTACTACTGAAGCTCAGCCTTCAGACGAGGTTCTCTATGACAGTATTTTACAAACTTACCATGCAGAATATGCTCAAAAACAACACGCTTTCTATGATATTAATAATAATGGCACAAAGGAATTAATTATCGGAAGTCCAGAATACATTGAGGCCATTTATTACCTTAAAAATGGAACCACGCCTGAGATAGCTGTTGCTCGTCAGGTTGACATGTCTAGCGGAGGCGGAGGTCGTGAAGGGCTTGCTATTTACAAAGACGGTAGTATTTCATACTCCTTTTGGATGGCCCTAAGCCCAGAAAGTGAGGAAAAGGTTTATCGCTTAAGAGCGGACAACACTGGCATTGAGACCGTCAATGAGGGAACCTTTAACTACGTTGAGGACGACATCGAAGTTGTGCTTGGTTTAGATCAAACAGAGCCTGTAGATATCACACAAATAGATTGGCAGGAGTCACCAGGCTATGCTTTAGCTCGTCAAAATAGTATGGATATTAAGGCTATCCAAAGAGGTGACTTTTCAAGTTTAGTTGGAACTTGGCAAAATGCCAATGGGAGCACCTTTGTTTTTGACGCTAATGGTCTGATCGAGACTACAAACGAGGTTATACTAGAAGGAACTAGGATCGAAAATGGTGCGCTTCATGCAAATCTTAGGGCAGGAAATTATGGTGCTATGATGATTTTTATCCCTAAAGACACCATTATGCCAATAGGCACTGACGGTTTAGAAGATGGTTCTGATACCTCTAGAGACCGGATCTTATCAGGTCATCAATTAGTTGTTTCAGATGATTCTGAGTTTTACTACCGAGTAGATTAATTACCCAAAAAGCACTTAAATGCTTATTACCAAGTATTTAAGGGCTTTTTACGTAGTTTTAATACTTGTTTAAATTCAAAATTTGAAACCGGAAAGATAGGGTTACTTGTTTATCATCTGTGATGACTAGCTAAATTGTTATCCTATCTTTAGTAATTTTTTGGAGAATTGGTTACAAGTCAAACACTGGAAAAATTAGTACGCCTTATCAGATTTTGATTTTATTTGAGTATAAAAAGTCTCACTAGAGGGTTCTCCTCTTTTTCTTTATAAAAAAAGTTGACACTTCTGTCAACTTGCTTTCAATACTCGTTTACTCCGATTCGATGTATCGAATCAAGGTTTTTTCTGTCAAAATATCAGAATAAGTATGGGATTCAACGTAAAAACGAGACGCATCTCCAATTGGCTTTGTTTCATCTTCGTATTCGACAATAAAGAGAGATTGATAAACCTCTGTCAGACGACCTGTTTTGTTTTTCTCCCGCTTACGACCATTTTCCAAGGTTAGTTCCACTAACTTCCCTTGATTGTTCTTAATATCTTCCTTGATTTGTTTCATTTTAGCAACATCTGTAAATGCATCACTCATTTAATAGCTATCCTCTCTTCTTGATATGCTTGAAAATTTATTGTATTCCTTAAGAAAATTCAATTTGACAGTTCCACGCGCCCCTGAACGGTTCTTCTCAATAATAACTTCGACCGTATTATCAGGAATGCCCTCCTCATCGTCTCCCCGTTCGTAGTAATCGTCTCGATATAAGAAGGCAACGATATCGGCATCCTGCTCGATTGATCCTGATTCCCGAATGTCTGAGAGCACCGGCCGTTTATCCTGACGTTGCTCCACACCCCGTGAGAGCTGACTAAGGGCAATGACGGGAACTTTCAGTTCTTTGGCAAGAATCTTTAACTGACGGGAAATTTCAGAGACCTCTTGTTGCCGGTTCTCACGGCCAGTCCCAGTAATCAACTGCAGGTAATCAATGAGAATGAGTCCTAGATTCTTGGTTTCTTGAGCCAATTTTCGGGCTCTAGCTCGAATCTCGGTAATCTTGATTCCTGGCGTATCATCTATATAGATGGACGCACGCGCCAACTGGGCTTGAGCCATGGTCACCTTTTGCCATTCTTCTTCAGTTAACTGACCCGTCCTGAGAGAATGAGAGTTAATCACCCCTTCTGCCGCCAACATCCGGTCCACCAAGCTCTCTGCCCCCATCTCTAGGGAGAAGATGGCAACCGTCTTATCCTGCTTGGTTCCGATATTTTGCGCAATGTTAAGAGCAAAAGCGGTCTTTCCGACCGCAGGGCGCGCCGCTAAAATGATTAATTCTTCTTCGTGAAGACCCGTTGTCATGTGGTCCAGATCAGGATATCCTGTAGCAATTCCTGTAATATCTGACGTTTGTTGGGACCTTTTTTCGAGCGACTCAAAGTTCAGGTTTAGAATATCGTCAATGCGTTTAAAACCACTGCGACTAGCCCCTTCTCCAATATCGATGAGGGACTTTTCCGTCTTGGCAATGATTTCGTCAGACCCATCTGATGCATCATAAGCTTGATTAATAGACTCTGTCAAACTAGCAATTAACTTGCGAAGGTTTGATTTCTCAGCAACAATCTTAGCATAATATTCCGCATTAGCTGAGGTGGGAACTGAATTAATGACCTCAACTAAGTAACTGATGCCACCGATATTTTGCAAGTCACCTTTGTCATCCAAATAATTTCGGATAGTGGTGGCATCTATAACATCCCCACGCTCTGTTAAGGCAACCATAGCCTGGAAAATCAGTTGATGGGCATACTTAAAAAAGTCCCTAGCATCAATATATTCACGAACAAAAACCAACTTGTTTTCGTCAATGAAAATTGCACCGAGGACAGACTGTTCAGCTAATATATCTTGCGGTTGCAGTCGCAATTCTTCTAGCTCTGCCATGACCAATTCCTTTCTTCACCTGCTTATGTCTCTCCTTCTGTAAACTTCACCATGCTGAAATCCTCGGGAATACTGCATTTCCGAGGATTCATTTAATTAAGAAGGAGTAACGCTTATGCTTCGCTCACATATAAACGGATAACGCTATTGATGTCTTGATAAATCTTAACAGGGACATCAATTGAACCAAGAGATCGAATCGGATGATCCACTTTGATTTGACGTTTATCAATTTTGAGGTTAAATTGTTTTTCTAATTCTTCAGCGATTTTTTTATTAGTGATGGAACCAAATGTTCGACCGTCTGGACCGACTTTTTCAGAAAACTGAACTACCGTCTCTTCTTTTTCTAACCGAGCCTTGATAGCTTTGGCTTCCGCTACTAATTCCGCATGAGCTTTTTCTTTAGCCTTTTCTTGACCACGTAACTCACTAATAGCTTGAGGAGTCGCCTCTTTAGCAAGGGTTTTCTTTATAAGGAAATTTTGGGCATATCCAGTAGGAACTTCCTTGATTTCACCTTTTTTACCCTTACCTTTGACATCTTCTAAAAAAATAACTTTCATCTTAAACTCCTATTCTTCATTGGGTTCTTTAATAGTGACCTTAGAGATGATCTCTGTCAATGTCGCAAAGACTTGGTCCAATGTCTGGTCTTTGATTTGGGCTGCTGCCTGACCAAAGTGGCCACCACCACCCATGTCTTCCATAATCTTTTGAACATTAATCTTGTTACGGCTTCTAGCTGAAATCGCTACTTCATCTTCTTGTGTTCGACAAATGACAAAAGCTGCCTCAATACCAGACATGGTCAACATGGTGTCAGCTGCTTTACTAGCAAGAACGCGATCATACACTACCTGCTCGTCAGCCTTAGCAATAATAACCTCTGGACGCACGCGTTGTCCTTTTAAGATTAACTCATTCACTTCACGGTATTCATCAAAATCAGTGGCAGAGATGTTTTGGATTTCGACACTATCACTACCACAACTTCTTAGATAGCTAGCTACATCAAAGGTACGACTTGTCACCCGTGAGGTAAAGTTTTTAGTATCTAACATGATTCCCGCCATTAAGAGACTGGCTTCCAACCTTGTTAAGCGTTGATTCCTACTGCTCTTTTGAAATTGGAGCAACTCCGTCACTAACTCGCTAGCACTACTTGCGCCACTTTCGATATAACTGATCACGGCATTTTCTGGGAAATCACTGTCTCGACGGTGATGGTCGACAATAACAACTTGATTAAATTGCTCGTAAAAAGCAGGTGACAGGGTCAAGCTTATTTTAGAATGGTCTACCATGATCAAGAGAGAATCAGCTGTAACCATATCCATGGCTTCATCTACCGTAATCAAATTCTCAATCTCTTCTTCATGTAGCCTCTGAATAGCCTTCTCAATATCACTAAACATGTCTTTATCATCATAGACTGTATAGGCTTGAGGCATGATATTCTTAGCAAAATGTTGCATGCCAATCGCTGATCCAAGTGCATCCATATCTAAGTGACAATGCCCGACCACAAAGACTTTGTCTGACGACCGTATTTTATCAGAAATAGCGGACATCATGGCTCTGGTACGCGTCCTAGTCCGTTTAACTGTTGAAGCAGTATTTCCTCCAAAATACATAGGAGCCTTGTTCTCACCGTTTTCTTGAATGACCACCTGGTCTCCCCCACGAACCTCGGCCATATTGAGGTTCTGAATGGCTAATTGCCCGATTGCACTATGGTCATGACTCCCATAAGCATAGCCCATACTGAGAGTAAGCGGGATTTCCAATTCCTTGGCAGCTGTTCGAAATTGATCAATGACAGAAAACTTGTCTTCGATGAGTTGTTCGAGAATCCTATAGTCAGTCACCAGATAAAACCGATCCATTCCCACACGACGGTAAAAAATTTGATGCCGATCCGTAAATTCAGTCACAAAGTTAGCAATGAAACTATTGACCTGACTGATATCAGAATCTGATATCGAATCTTCTAAGTCATCATAATTATCCACCCCAATAACACCGATTACCGGTCTTAAACTGGTTACTTCTTGGGTTGCCTTGTATTCTGAAGAGACATCAAAGAAGTAAAAGAGATGGTTCGCTTCGTCCGAGTGAACGATATAGCGTTTTCCTGAAAAATGAGCATAAATACGTGATTTATCTAACCCAACTGATACAATCTCTTTAAATCTAGCATGGTCAAACTCACCATCTTCTTTTGTAAAAATCAATTCAGCGAAGGGATTGAACCATTCTACTTCATCCTCAGAAGTATTCATTTTGATAACCCCTACTGGCATGTTTTCCAGTAAGGAGGTCATACTATTTTCCGCCTGGTCATTGACATACTTAATTTTATCTAGTTCATCTAGTACATAGATTTTATTTTGATAAATCAATAGTGTCACAAAGGAAGTCACAACAAAGAAAGCCAATAACAAGAGCATGGCTTGACTAGCAAGAACATTGATGGCAATGGCTAAAATACCAAAGCACAATACTCCAAATAATAGAAAATGAATATTAGCAAATCGAAATAGTTTCATTTTTTTCCTCTAGCCGTTATTTTACCACAAACAGACTGAAAAAGCTATGGCAGAATCGAATTTGGAGCGACTAAAGAACAAGAGATTTAAAGTGAAGTAGGTCTGATTCAATCTATAGTGTAAAAATCATCGTAAACATCTTGTAAACATTCCGTCAACCAAATATCAACCTTTCTTATTTGATTGACTTTTTAGAAATAGATCGGCTTCTGCCTTCAAGATATACCATAAGGATAGAAATATCAGCAGGATTGACGCCTGATATGCGACTCGCTTGTCCGATTGTTTCCGGATTAATTAACTTAAACTTCTGACGGGCCTCAGAGGCGATTGAATCAATATCATCCCAATCGATATCTTCTGGAATCCGTTTTTCTTCCATACGCTTCATCTTGTCAACCTGATCAAGCGCTTTGGCAATATAGCCTTCGTATTTGATTTCTGTTTCGAGAAGTTCAACCGTTCTTGCTGCTAACGTTTCTTCAGGTTCTCCAATAAATGCAATAGCATCTTCATAGCTCACATCCGGACGGCGCATAAATTCTTTAGCAGTCATGGCATCCGTCAAGGGCTTGTAACCCATGGCTGTTACTTTGGCATTGGTTTCAGCAATCGGCTTCAATTTAATGCTGTCAAGTCGTGTCAACTCCTTGTCAAAGGATTCTTTATGGACCAAGAAATGGGTATAACGCTCGTCGTCAACTAGTCCAATATCCCGTCCAAGTTGTGTCAAGCGCATATCAGCATTATCGTGTCGTAAAATAAGGCGGTACTCTGCGCGACTAGTCAAAAGACGGTAAGGTTCAACCGTTCCCTTTGTGACCAAGTCGTCAATCATGACACCGATATAACCATCGCTACGTTTTAAAATGAATTCTGGCTTACCTTGCACCTTAAGCGCTGCATTGATACCGGCAATCAAGCCTTGACCTGCTGCTTCTTCATAGCCAGATGTCCCATTGGTTTGACCAGCCGTGAAAAGGCCTGAAATTTTCTTGGTTTCAAGGGTTGCTCGGAGTTGATGTGGCATGACCATATCATACTCAATGGCATAGCCTGTACGCATCATTTCAGCTTGTTCAAGACCAACAATTGAGTGCAGCAAGTCTTTTTGAACATCCTCAGGAAGGCTGGTTGACAAGCCTTGGACATAAACTTCCTCTGTGTAGCGACCTTCTGGCTCCAAGAAAAGTTGATGACGCTCCTTATCCGAAAAGCGGACAATTTTATCTTCGATAGAAGGACAATAACGCGGACCGACACCTTTGACAATCCCAGAAAACATAGGAGCACGATGGAGGTTGGCATTGATAATATCATGACTAGTCTGATTAGTGTAGGTCAGCCAACAAGGAATCTGATCTGTCTTATAGTCTTCATCCTTAGAAAGGAAAGAAAAATGATTGGGTTTCTCATCGCCAGGCTGAATTTCTGTCGCATCGTAGTTGATAGATGACGCCTTGACACGAGGTGGCGTTCCGGTCTTAAAGCGACCGATCTCAAAGCCTAGATCTTTAAGATTGTCTGCAAGAGCTACAGAAGCCAAACTATTATTGGGCCCTGACGAATACTTGAGGTCTCCAATGATAATTTCTCCTCGTAAAGCCGTTCCTGTCGTTACAACCACTGCTGTTGCAGCAAACTTTTGGTTTGTTGCCGTCCGAACACCAATAACTCTATTGCCTTCAACTAGGATTTCATCAATCATGGTTTGACGGAGCGTCAAGTTCTCCTGATTTTCCACCGTTCGGCGCATTTCACGGCTGTAAAGCTCTTTGTCTGCCTGGGCTCTTAGAGCTCGAACAGCTGGGCCTTTCCCAGTGTTGAGCATCTTCATTTGAATATAAGTTTTGTCAATGTTTTTACCCATCTCGCCACCTAAGGCGTCAACCTCACGGACGACAATTCCTTTGGCAGACCCTCCAATAGACGGATTGCAGGGCATAAAGGCAACCATCTCGATGCTTAAAGTCGCCAGTAAGACTCTGCACCCCATACGACTCGCAGCTAGGGCTGCTTCGACACCGGCGTGTCCAGCTCCAATGACAACAATATCATAATTTTCTGTAAAGGTATGTGTCAACCTAATTCTCCTTTTCCATGATAACAATGTGTTTGGTATGCCCATCCCAGTTGACAAGCTCTGTTTTTAAAAAATGGGGCACGATCTGTAACTGCTCTAATTCATCTAGCGTAACCCAGCGACAAGAGCGCTTGTCATCACTGTCTAAAATATTTGGGCTAGGCTCTTCTAAGGGGGTTACAAAATAATGAAATTCAATGTTGTGGTAATTGACACCGTCTTGACAAAACTGATTTTCCACCACAAAGGCCAAATGATCAATTCTCACATCAATCCCCACCTCTTCGAGAGCTTCTCGGTGCACTGCTTCCTCAGTTGTTTCACCAACCTCAATAGCACCACCAACAGTATAGTACTTACCCTTTTCATCATGACAGAGGAAAATCTGGTCATCTTTGATAATCAAGGCTGTCGCCCGAACCCCGTAAACTTCATCCTCTGTCCTTGTTCTAAAATCTTGCGCCACTTGACACCTCCTTGACAGTGCTTTACACATAAAAAATCAAAGCTCTTGTTGGAATTGCAGGCCAAAAAGACCTGCAAGACTACGAGCTTTGACCTTCATAGTATGACTTGCTAATAGTTTATCACAATTAAAACGTTTGTCAACCTATATATATTGCCGCACAACACCGTCTTTGAAGGCATTGTCAATCATACCGCCACCGAGACATTCCTCCCCATCGTAGAAAACAACAGCCTGCCCCGGAGTAATAGCGCGTTGTGGCTCAGCAAAAACGACCTCTGCCTTATCAGCCGTTACCTTGACAGTCACCTTACTATCTGGTTGACGGTAACGGAATTTTGCTGTACATTCTAAGGTGAACGACTCAGGCATGTCTTTTGTAAAATGGACTTGGCTGGCTTTGAGGCTGTCTGACATTAAATGCTCATGGTAAAAGCCTTGCCCAACATATAAAATATTTTGCGACAAGTCTTTTCCGACAACAAACCAAGGCTCATTGTCACCCCCTTGCTGACCACCGATACCTAGACCACCACGCTGGCCGATGGTGTAGTACATGAGGCCAGCATGTTCTCCCATATCCCTACCATCAATAGTCATCATGCGGCCCGGCTGAGCAGGAAGGTATTGGCCTAAAAAGGCTTTAAAGTTCTTCTCACCGATAAAGCAGATTCCTGTTGAATCTTTCTTCTTGGCTGTTGCGAGTCCAGCTCTTTCTGCAATCGCTCGCACTTCTGGTTTTTCCAAGTGACCTAATGGAAACATGGTTTTTTGCAGCTGCTCTTGAGACAGTTGGCTGAGGAAATAGGTCTGGTCCTTGTTGTTGTCAACCCCGCGCAGCAGGCGGACGGTGCCATCAGCATCACGCGCCACTTGGGCGTAGTGACCTGTCGCCACATAATCTGCTCCTAAATCCATGGCATAATCTAGAAAGGCTTTAAATTTGATTTCCTTGTTACACATGACATCAGGATTAGGCGTGCGCCCTGCCCGATATTCTGCCAAGAAATACTCGAACACACGGTCCCAGTATTCTTTTTCAAAATTGACAGAGTAGTAAGGAATGCCGATTTGATCAGCTACCGCTGCCACGTCCTTATAATCCTCTGTGGCTGTACAAAAGCCATTTTCGTCTGTGTCGTCCCAGTTTTTCATGAAGATGCCAACCACATCGTAACCTTGTTCTTTTAATAAAAGAGCGGTTACGGACGAATCGACACCCCCACTCATACCGACCACAACACGTGTCTTAGAGTTGTCTTTCATGGTATTCTCCCATCTTTCGTTAAGTAAATAGAAAAACGGCGATAATTTCGCTGAAATTCGCTGACGTTCTATTCCTTGTGAAATAACGATTTGAAGGTCGCATTTCGCTGTTTTCAAAACTTACGATTTGAAGGTCGTTTTTTGAATACCCTTCATTATAGCACGAAAAATCACTGTGTCAAAGAATCTGTTACAAAAGCATCTTATTCTCTACAATACTTTTGATACAAAGTTCGGATTTTATGATATGATAAAGACGACCATTTTTTACTTAGAAGAGGACCACAAATGAACCATTTAAAATTTCAATCTGTCTTTGATATTATAGGCCCTGTTATGATTGGCCCTTCTTCTAGTCATACAGCAGGTGCTGTTCGAATTGGTAAGATTGTTTCAGCCATTTTTGGCGACAAGCCGACAGAAGTTGAATTTCAGCTCTACAATTCCTTTGCCAAAACTTACCGAGGTCATGGGACGGATGTAGCCCTTGTCGCAGGCATTTTAGGAATGGATACGGATGACCCGCGCATCCCTAATGCACTCGACATTGCCAGAGAGAAAAACGTCAAGATCTACTGGAAAATTAATAAAGATTCCTCCAATGCTCCCCACCCAAATACCACCAAGATTATCATTCGCAACACTGAAAAATCCCTTTCAGCAACCGGTATCTCAATTGGAGGTGGGAATATTCAGGTGACGGAGCTCAATGGCTTCGCCGTCAACCTCAACATGAATACACCAACCATCATCATTGTCCATCAAGATGTCCCAGGTATGATTGCTCATGTCACAGAATGCCTTTCAAAATACAAGATTAACATCGCTCAGATGAACGTGACCCGGGAAAAAGCAGGTGAAAAAGCCATCATGATCATAGAAGTTGACTCCAGGGACTGTCAAGAGGCCATTGACGACATTCACCACATTCCGCATCTGCACAATGTTAATTTCTTCGGATAGGAGGTCACATGTTTTATACCATTAAAGAATTGGTCCAGCAAGCAGAAGACCTCACTAAGGGTTCTGTCGCTGAACTCATGATTGAAACAGAATACGAACTGTCTGGAAGGGATCGCGACGAAGTGCTATTCCTAATGACTCGAAACTTAGAGGTCATGCTAGCCTCGGTTAAGGACGGGATGACAGAGAGCAAGTCCGTTTCTGGCTTAACAGGAGGCGATGCTGCTAAACTAGATCGTTATATCAAATCAGGTAAAGCTCTTTCAGACCACACTGTAATTTCAGCTGCTCGTAATGCTATGGCTGTCAATGAGCTCAATGCCAAAATGGGCCTTGTCTGCGCAACGCCTACTGCTGGTTCAGCAGGTTGTCTACCTGCCATTATCACTTCTGCTACAGAAAAATTAAATCTAACCAAGCGGGACCAGCTTGACTTTCTCTTGACAGCAGGGGCTTTTGGCTTAGTCATTGCTAATAATGCTTCCATCTCGGGGGCAGAAGGCGGCTGTCAGGCAGAAGTCGGTTCAGCTTCAGCCATGGGGGCAGCAGCCCTAGTGATGGCAGCTGGCGGAACAGCTTATCAAGCTAGTCAAGCTATAGCCTTCGTCCTTAAAAATATGCTAGGGCTCATCTGCGATCCTGTAGCTGGACTTGTCGAAGTTCCCTGTGTCAAGCGTAATGCTATGGGAGCAAGCTTTGCTTTTGTCGCTGCAGATATGGCTTTAGCAGGTATTGAGTCAAAAATTCCTGTTGACGAAGTTGTCAACGCCATGTACCAAGTCGGTAAAGCCATGCCGACTGCCTTTAAAGAGACAGCTGAAGGTGGCCTAGCAGCCACACCAACTGGCAAAAAATTGGCTAAACACATTTTTGGGTGAGAGACTATGATCACAACCGTTTACTTGGTTCGCCATGCTGAACCTAATTACCATAATCATGATGATCTTACTAGAGAGCTGACAGAAAAAGGGTTAAAAGACAGCCTAAAAGTCACGGCCTATTTGAAAGATAAGGGCATTAATAGGATATACTCCAGCCCGTTTAAGCGAGCGTACGACACCGTCAAAAACCTAGCAAATCATCTCAATCTACCGATTATCTTGGAAGACGATTTTAGAGAACGGCGCATTGATAGTGTTTGGATAGAAGATTTCAATCGTTTTGCCCAGAAACAATGGCAGGATTTTTCCTATAAGCTTTCTGATGGGGAATCGTTAGCTGAAGTTCAGTGCAGGAATATCTCAGCTCTGGAAAAACTGATCACCGAAAACCCCAATAAAAACCTAGTGATTGGGTCTCACGGAACAGCTTTGTCAACCATTGTCAACTACTATCAACCGAACTTTGACTATACTGCATTTAGTCAAATCAGACATCTCTTTCCCTTTGTTGTCAAGCTCACTTTTTCCGAAAATATTTGTCAATCTATCTCTTTTTATGATATTCTCAAGGAGCCTCCTCATGAAACATCTCTTCTTTGACCTAGACGGAACACTCGTTGATAGCTCAGAAGGTATTCTTAATTCCTTTATACAAACATTTACAGAACTAGATATGGACCTTCCTAACATTGAAACATTAAAAACCTTTATTGGACCTCCTTTAGAGACAAGTTTCGCTAATTTTGGAGACGATGCGTTTACTGCCAAGGCAGTGTCAATTTATCGTAAACATTATACTGATTTCGGTATTCATCAGGTTCAACTGTATCGAGGATTCCCTGAAGTCCTTGACCAATTAGTCACAGACAACTACCTTCTTTACATTGCAACATCAAAACATGAACCAATGGCAGTCCAGATGTTGACAGAACTCGGTGTAGCAGATCGCTTTACAGGTATTTTTGGATCCCTCGGTAAGGATGGTAAGGCAGATGTCATTAAACGAGGAATGGTAAAACACGATATCCCAACAAATGATGCCATAATGATTGGCGATACTTACTATGATATGATTGGAGGGAAAGCTCTCGGTCTTAAAACCATTGGCGTCACATGGGGTTTTGGCACACCACCATCCCTTTTAGAAAATGGAGCTGATGCCCTCGCAGTAACTCCATCTGAATTACAAAAAAAGATTGACACTCTCTAGGGTCAATCTTTTTTTGTATGCTTGGCCTAATTTCTCTATTGTTTGACAGAGCTTGCCAATTATATCATCCTTGTCAATGACCTTATGAGCACATTCTTTGAGGTCTTGATAGTTTCCAATCTGGACAGCGTATAAGGATTTTTGAGGCTTAAGGTAGCTCCGTTTTCACATAGTTAAAAAATCAATCCCGATAAGCTATCAGGATTGATTGAATTTGTATTAGTAACCCCAAGCTGACAAACCTTGAGCATTGTAGGCATTAAGGGCTGATTGAATTTGATCGTCGACTGTTGCTGTAGACCCCCAACCTGGCATTGTTTGGAAAAGACCTGACGCGCCTGATGGGTTATAAGCATTAACTTGTCCGTTTGATTCGCGGGCAATGATATGCTCCCAAGTTGAAGCCGGAACACCTGTTGCAGCTGCCATCTGTTGCGCAGCATAAGAACCCGTTTCACCAGCAGTGTTGCCATTAGCAAGAACTGTTCCAGTTGTTGCAACTGAAGTCGTTGCCGGTGCATAGTAAGTTTGAGTATCTGCAGCAACAAAAGTTGAAACTGTAGTTGTGCTGTTTGATGCTGATTGAAGAGTATAACCCCCACCAGCGTTTAAACGGGGAAGTGTTTTACCTTCTGGTAACTTTTCGCCATCACCAAGTTTTAATTCTTGACCGACATTAATCTTATCTGGGTTTTTAATATCATTTAAAGCAACAAGGTATTCAATTTTACGGTCATACTCTTTAGCAATTTCTAAAAGAGTATCCCCAGCCTTCACAGTGTAAGTTTCTTCTTTTTCGTTTTTCGTCGTTTTTTCTTTTTCATCTGCTTGAGCGGATGAAGTAACAAACAGTGTAGCAAAAGTTGCTAAACCAATTAGAGCAGCCTTAAGGCTGAATTTTTTGTAAAAGTGCATGATATGCTCCTATTTTTTTATTTACTGTTCTATCATACACATTATTTGTTACGATTAGATTACTGTTTTGTAACCAAAGTTACGTTTACTTGTTAATTTGACAAATAAAAAGCCGGAATGCAGCGTTTTATAGGTTTTTCTTGACATGTTTGTCAAGACTTAAGTAAATAGAGTGTCAAGCCAAGTAAACACATTGTCAGTATTGTAAATGTATCTGTCAATTTCCAAGAAAGTTGGCGATATTTGGTACGCCCATTGCCTCCCTGATAGCCTCGGGCTTCCATAGCTGTCGCTAGAGCATCGGCCCTTTTAAAGGAGGAGGCAAATAGGGGGATTAGGATTGGGATAATAGCCTTTATCTTTTGCATTAAATTTCCTTCATTAAATTCTACCCCTCTTGCTCTTTGCGCATTCATGATGCGTTGGGTATCGTCCATCAGTGTCGGTACAAACCGTAGACTCATGGACAGCATAAGGCCTAGTTCGTGCACTGGTACCTTGATATAAACCAATGGTTTGAGCAAGGATTCTACGGCATCAGCTAAACTGAGAGGCATAGTGGTCAAGGTCAGTAAAGTAGAGAAAAAAATGATTAGGATGAATCGTGTTAAAATGATTCCAGCCTGTTTAAGACCAAAGCTTGTCACTTGAAAAATCCAAAGAGACCAGTATACCTCGCCGCCCTTTGCGAAAAATACTTGAAAAAGAGTCGTGAAAACAATAAGTCCTATCATGGGTTTCAAGCCATTTAAAAAGTAGGAAAGTTTGATTTTTGAGAGCAGGACCAAACCGATGACAAAGGAAAATGAGATGAGATTGGTCCACAAGTTGTTCGCCCAAAAAATAATCCCTATAAAGATCATCATGGCCAGTAATTTACTACGAGGATCCAATCGGTGTATAAAGGATTGTCCTGGAATATAACGGCCTAAAATGAGTTTATCCATGCTTTAGGACCTCCGTTAATTCTGTGATCGTAATTGGTAAACGTTCAAAGGAATAACCTAATTTTTCTAGTCCTAGTGCAAAGGAGGTGACTTTGGGCACACCAAGATTAATGTTATCCATAAAAACAACATCTTGAAAAATATCACTTGGAGTCCCAGACTTGACCAGTTGTCCCTTGGCCAAAACATAGGCTTTATCCGCATAGTTAGCAACGTCATCCATCAAATGGGTAACAAGGACGATGGTCATGCCTTCTTGATGAAGTTTTTTGAAGATGGTCATTAATTCACGGCGTCCAGCTGGATCTAAGCCAGCGGTTGGTTCATCCAGGACTAAAACTTGCGGTTCCATCGCAAGTATCCCAGCAATAGCAACACGACGCATTTGCCCTCCAGATAACTCAAAGGGGCTCCGCTCAAACAATTCTTCTGAAATGCCGACAACAGCAAGTTTTTCACGCGCTATTTGTTCTGCTTCTTCCTGCGATAGCCCAAAATTTTGGGGACCAAAAGCAACATCTTTTAGAACCGTTTCATCGAACACCTGACTTTCAGCAAATTGAAATACCAAGCCCACCTTTTTACGAACTTGCTTAATATCCTTGTCAACGGACTGTGCAGAAATGGTAAAGCCATCAATTTTAACCTGACCTTCACTGGGCTTCAACAAGCCATTCATCAGCTGTAAAATGGTTGATTTTCCGCTACCTGTATGGCCAATTAATGCCGTGTAAGAGCCATCTTCAATGGTTAAATTGATATCAAAAAGAGCCCGCCCTTCAAAAGGCGTATTGGCTTGATAGGTGTAACTCACATTTTGAAAGTCGATTCCCATAATTTTTCTTGCAATTCCTTTTCGGTTAAGTAGTCATCTGGTAGATCAAAACCAGATGCTTTCAGAGCAATCTTTAGATGCTGGGTAAAAGGAAGGTCCAAGCCTAAACCTTGTAAATCTTTGCGACCAAAGAGTTCCCTTGGTCTACTTGTCGATTCTACTTGACCCTCTTTCATGATTAATACACGATCACTCAGAGCAACCTCATCAAGGTCATGAGTGATTGAAATAACGGTTATCCCATATTGGTCTTTGATGCGTTTAACGGTATCAATAAGGGCAAGACGACCTTCTGGATCTAGCATCGAGGTTGCTTCATCTAAGATCATAATTTTAGGCCTTAGGGCGACCACTCCCGCTATAGCTACACGCTGTTTCTGGCCACCAGAAAGACGAGCTGGTTCCCTCTGTTTGAAATCACTCATTCCAACTAAATCAAGAGCCTGACTAACTCGCTCCTTCATTTCCTCCAGGGGAACCCCTTGATTTTCTAAGCCAAAAGCGACATCATCTTCAACAGTGGCACCAACAAACTGATTGTCAGGGTTTTGAAAAACCATGCCAATCTGATGCCTTTTTTCCCAGATATTGTCAGGAGTCAATAAGTCCCCCGTAACGTAAATCTCTCCAGATTCAGCTTCCAATAAACCATCAATCAAACGAACAGTTGTGGATTTCCCAGAACCATTGTGTCCAATAATCGAGAGCCATTCACCTTGTTTCACGTGAAACGAAACATCTTTTAAAATATAATCATCATCAGACTCATACTTAAAGTATAGGTTTTTTACATCAATAATAGCCATCACTTAAAGGTATCCTTAAATAAAAAGCGCGCTCCACGGAAATAATCGTACCCTGAGTAAAGCGTGAAAAAGAGAGCAACATAAAGCAACACCTGACCTAGAAAGTGCCAGTGGAAAAGGAGAAAAATAACAGCGAACATTTGGGTAAATGTCTTGATTTTTCCCGGCATTGCTGCTGCTAAAACCTCACCACCAGTTTCAACCAGAAGCAATCGCAAGCCTGTTACCGCTAATTCACGACAAACAATAAGTGAAGCGACCCAGCCAGGAACAAAACCAAGTTGTACCAGCATAATAAAAGCTGACATCACCAGTATCTTATCAGCTAATGGATCAGCAAATTTCCCGAAGTTCGTTACCACACCCCATTTTCGTGCAAGGTAACCGTCAAGATAATCCGTGAAACTAGCAATAGCAAAAATGATACCTGCGGTTACATGAGCCCATAAGCTATCTGATAGGCTTAGTATGAGTAAAAAAACGGGAATCATGACAATTCGAATAACCGTCAAAAAATTAGGAAGATTTTCCTTAGTTGTATAACGTTTGAGCATAAGCTACCTCTACTTAAAATATAGTGTTAGTATCGCCGGCTGTTGGCTAAGTCCAGCTAAATCAACTGTCTGACCATTGATTGCTAAACTTAACCCCTCTACCACACCTAAGGATACCTGAACCGAAGGAGTCTCTATTTTGTTGATTGAAACCGTTACCGATTCTTGATCAGCTGACAAGGTCGTACCACCTGCCAAACTTGTTCCAGAAACAGCCACCCAACTTTCTGAATCCTTGATAGATAAGGTTAATTCTAATTGATCTGGGGCCTGATTGACTTCAATAACAGAAGGGCTATTAGCAGGAGACACCATAATATCAAGCGCGGGCTGTTCAGGTGCTTCCATTGTTTCTTCTGTACTAGAAGAGGTGGACATCTCATTGAGACGTTCTGAAGAAGTATTCTGAGAAATCTGAAAACTATGAGATTTATCTGTGTGGTTTTGAGTTGACTGAAAATCCCAAATCATGTAAACAGCCGAGCATAAAACCATAAGGGATAAGAATAGCAAGGTTACAAAGGGCATAATAGAGCGTTTTGATCGCCGTTTTCTTTGTTTTTGAAAAGACCTTTTGTAGCGAGAATCTTTTGGTCCAACCTCATAAACCATTAGAGGGCTGCCCGTATCATAAGCATTAAGCAGAACCGTCACATCAATTTCTAAAAATTCTGCGTATCTAGCGACTAGTTTTCGGGCTTGCCCCTGCCCAGGAATGAGGTCAAAAGCATCATCTTCCAAAGCCCTGATATAGCGTCTGTGCGTTTTTAAGGCATGGTAAGCATCAGACACACTTAAATTCAAATCTTCTCTCGCAGCCCTAAAGACTTGTCCTATTGTTTTTTCTGCCATAAGCTCCTCCTTCCCAGCATTTTTTGGATATTAGTCTATTTTAGCAAAAATAACTCTTTTTATCGATACTTATTGGGGAAAAAGAATAAAATCTGTCATTTCTGAACGACTGATAAAATCAAAGCCAACTTTTTTGATGTCGCCCAGTGTAATGGATTCCAGAAGATCCGGTAAGTCAAATAAACTTTCGTTTTCTATCCAACTATTAACATATTGCATAGCCGTTGACTCCAGATGATTCAGTGATTTAAGAAATTCGCCATACATTTCCTGTTTTACCAGTGTTAAATGCTCTTCATTTAAATCGTCAAGCTCATAACAATGACTTAACACCTGTCGGATCCGTTTAGACATAGCAAGCGGTTCTGACGTATCCATGGTTAAGATAATGAATTGATAGGCCTCTGATAATTCTATCTCCATTTGGAAAGAATCATCAATCTTTCCCTTGTCATACCAATCTTGATAGGTCGATGAGGTCCATCCCAAAACCATTGCCATTAGTAATTTCATGCACAAACGGTATTTTGAAATTGACACAGCTGTAAAGTCAGGTTGACTCCGTAAACCAACCGCTAATTTAGGGATCCTAACAGGGAATTCTATACTAGCTGATGGCAAGACAGGTTTTAAGGAAAAATTTTCTTTACTAATAGGTTGTTTTTTCCGAGGGCGTCTAGCCTGTTGAAAAGACTCTATCTCACCTACAAGTTGTTCCGGATCGAAATCTCCAATCAGTAATAGCATCATATTAGACGACTGATAGAAGATATCAAAGTTCATTTGCAAGGTTTTAGCTGATATTTCCTCAACAGATGAAAGAGAACCAGCAATATCCTCCGCCAGAGGCGTTTCAGGGTATAGTTGTCCTAAAACAGACACGTATAGTTGGTAATCAGCATCATCTTGATACATTTTAATTTCTTGGGAGATAATGGCCTTTTCACGTTCAACCGATGCATCGGTAACATTAAGGTGACTTGTTAATTCCTGAAGGAGACCAAGACCTTCTTTAACATGATCAGTTGTTGAGAAGTAATAGACGGTCTGCCTATACCCCGTGAAAGCATTAACTTCGGCTCCAATCGTAGCAAAATCCACCATGGCATCTCTTCCTTTTGGAAGCTCAAATAATTTATGCTCCAAAAAGTGAGCCATACCAGCTGGGAATTGACGTATTAATTTACGATTTTTAGGCCTAAAAGAAGTATCTAAGGCCCCAAATCGTGTTGCCATAAGGCCTATCGTTTCCTGATAGTCTGGTCTAGGTATCAAGATAACTTCAAGGCCATTTTCTAAAACCTTTTGATAAACGACCTCGTTTATGGTGGGATAGTGTTTTTGTAATAATGTCATACGATGTCTTCTGAACGAGCCTCCATAAAGTATAGTGCCTGCAATTTGACTAAAGCAGCAATTCTCTTAACCGCATCCTTGTCAACTTTTTCTATTCCTGTCAACCACCTGTCAACTGCAAAACCATCAGGAACTATCAATTGGTTACTGTAAACCTGTTCAATTAAGTTAGCTTGCCGGTCTTGAGACAATCTAACAGTCGCCTTCAAGGCGAGCTTTGTTTGCTCAAGCTCCACTTGACTAAACTGTCCTTGTTTGAGGGCTAGGAGCTGTTGATGAATCAATTTCATCGTTTTCTTTAAGTTTTCTTTATCAATACCTGCATAAACTTTAAGACAGGCTGTCAAGCTATCATATTGGCTACCAATACTATAGGCCAAGCCTTCTTTTTCACGGACATTAACAAATAGTTTGGAATGCGCAAATCCGCCTAGTAACCCATTTAAAACCATGAGAGAAAAATAATCCTCACTGCCATACAAAGCAGGCGCATAATACCCCTGTTGGATAATCGATTGATTGGCTGGTTTTTGTTCCGTCTGCCGAGGAGTAATCTTAGAAAAACCTTGATCAATCATGAATGTCAAGTCAGATTGACGGCCTTGTAAACTAAATGCTTTCAGTTCATTGACAACAGTAACTGGGTCAAATTCTCCTACAAAGAAAAAGTCGATTCTGTTTTCCAGCAACATTTTTTGAAAGGCACGAAAAGTTGACTGTGGGGACTCTTGCTTTACAAGATCTATTGTCGCTTGTCGGGGTAATTGTAAGGCTTCTGATTGGTAAAACAGAGTATTCAAGGCTCTGTCAGCCTGATAAAAATTGTCTTCTTTTTCTGTCTCTAAATAGTTTAGCAGGTTGTCCTGCTCCAGTAAGAATAATTTGTCATCAAAGCTATCTGCCTTGGTCAAGGGTTGGAAGAGACAGGTTCTTAAAAAAGAAAGAACTTCTCTGGTTAGATCTTGACCACCTATGTATCTAGGAGCAAGAAAAGACAGATCGATGTCTAATATGTGGACAGCTCCTTTTTTACTGATCGTCGTATCAAAGGTAGCCCCATATAAACTCGCTAATTTTTGACGAAAAAGCCTAGCATTTGGATATGCTTTGTTCGCAGATTCTAGAATATAGGCACTAATAACACGTCCAGCCAAGGTTTTTTTATCCATGGCACCCGAAAAACGCATTTTGACTCGTTGCGTTTTGTATTTTGTCGTTTCTATAAAGTGAAGCTGAACTCCTTCAGCAAGTTTCATAAGCACAGACATCTCCATCTCTTTCTAAGTTTCTATTATACCTTTTCTAGGGGAAAAATGCTGATTTTTTGAACAGATTACTCCTTATTTTTATGCTATAATGAACCATAAGGAGAAAATCATGGATTATAAACTTTTTGAGGAATTTATTACCCTACAAGCACTTTTAAAAGACATAGGAATCATCTCTAGTGGAGGAGCCATCAAGGGCTTTTTAGCTGAGGAAACTGTTCTTTTTAATGGTCAAGATGAAAAGCGTCGAGGAAAAAAAGTACGTATTGGTGATGTCGTAGAACTTCCGGGAAAAGGTATTAGCATCACTATTTCTGAGCCGACAAGTGAAGAAAGACAGACCTATGAAGAGGACAAGGCTGAAAAAGAGCGAGTCGCAGCTATTGTAAAGTCTTTAAATAGTGAAACTAAAAAAAAGACCAAAGCTCACAAGCAGGTTAAAAGTAAGTCTAGTAAGCCTGCCGTTCGTTTTCCAGGTACCTGAGTATGTGGTTGAAATCAATCCACCTGCAACATTACCGCAATTACAAAGATCAGATTGTTGATTGTCATCCAGGCCTCAATGTTTTTCTAGGTCAAAATGCCCAAGGCAAGACAAATATGTTAGAAGCCATTTATTTTCTGTCTCTAACGAGAAGTCACCGAACACGATCTGATAAGGATCTTGTTTCATTCTCGGAAAATCAGTTTAAACTGTCTGGTCTGGTTGAGAAAAGAGCGGGAACTCTCTCACTGGAAGTTAGCCTGACTGATAAGGGCCGTGAGACAAGAGTTAATCATCTCAAACAAGCACGATTAGCAGATTATATTGGTCATCTCAATGTTGTTTTATTTGCGCCAGAAGATTTACAATTAGTAAAGGGGGCTCCTGCTCTCAGACGAAAGTTTATGGACATGGAATTAGGCCAGATTAAGCCAACTTACCTTTCTGAACTAGCCAGTTATCATCATGTGTTAAAACAACGCAATACTTATCTCAAACAAGCAGAACAAGTTGACACTGACTTTCTGGACGTTTTGGACCAACAACTGATTGATTATGGGTCTCGAGTGATTGAACAGCGTCTTGACTTTGTCAATCAGTTGGAAAAATTTAGTCAAGCTAAGCATGCTGATATTTCTGATCAAAAAGAGCTATTAACCCTTTTATATCAGTCATCTATTCCTTTTGAAAACCCTGATGAAATTCGTCATTCCTTCCGTCAATCACTTGACAAGTCCCGTCAACGTGATTTGTTTAAAAAAAATACAGGTGTGGGTCCCCATCGGGATGATTTACTCTTTTATATAAACGGTGTCAATGCCAGTTTTGGGAGTCAGGGGCAACATCGTAGTTTGGTCTTATCAGTCAAGCTTGCTGAAATTGAGCTTATGGAAAACGTTACTAAAGAAAGTCCTATCTTATTGCTTGACGATGTCATGAGTGAACTTGACAACAACCGTCAACTAAAACTTCTCGAAACGATATCTGATAGGGTGCAAACCTTTATCACCACAACATCACTAGACCATCTCAAACCATTACCTTCCAATTTAAAAATTTTTCACATTGACAAAGGTGTCATCACTACACAGTAAAAGAGCCGGATTTTCCGGCTCTTTAGTTTACAATTAATTGACAATTATTGTACAGAATAATTTGGAGCTTCATTAGTGATTTGGACATCGTGGGGATGGCTTTCTTTTAGACCAGCACCAGACATTTCAATAAATTGGGCATTATCATGAAGTTCTTGAATATTAGCTGCTCCAACATAGCCCATACCTGAACGGATGCCACCAACCATTTGGAAAACAATGTCCGCGACAGCACCCTTATAAGCAACACGGCCTTCAATACCTTCAGGAACTAATTTATTGGCTTCATTGACAGAGCCTTGGAAGTAACGGTCGCTTGACCCTTTCTTCATGGCTGCAATTGAGCCCATCCCACGGTAAGTCTTAAATTTACGACCTTGGAAGATTTCCGTTTCACCAGGTGCTTCATCTGTACCTGCAAGCATGGATCCAAGCATGACGGCGTGTCCGCCAGCAGCAAGGGCTTTGGCAATGTCACCTGAGTACTTGATCCCCCCATCAGCAATGATTGTTTTACCGTACTCACGAGCTACAGCTGCTGCATCATAAATAGCTGTAATTTGTGGAACACCGACACCTGCAACCACACGCGTCGTACAGATAGAACCTGGTCCAATACCAACTTTTACGACATCGACGCCTGCATCGTACAGGGCACGAGCACCCTCGCCTGTTGCCACATTACCAGCAATCAAGGTTTTATCTGGGAAAGTGGCACGAATTTCAGCAATTTTACGAAGAACACCAGCTGAATGCCCGTGGGCAGTATCAATAACAATAGCATCAGCACCTGCATCAAATAAAGCTTGCGCCCGCTCAAAGGTGTCTGAAGTTACCCCAACCGCACCAGCTACTAAGAGACGACCAAACTCATCTTTAGCAGCATTAGGGAATTCAATGACTTTTTCAATATCTTTGATGGTGATTAGCCCTGCTAAACGGCCAGCATCATCGACTAAAGGTAATTTTTCAATGCGGTGTTCATGAAGAATTTTTTCTGCTGTTTCTAAATCCGTCCCAATTGGCGCTGTAATCAGATTTTCCTTGGTCATGTTGGCCGAAATCGGTTGAGAATAATCTGAGATAAATCGCATGTCACGGTTAGTAATGATACCAATTAATTTACGATTTTCTAAGGTTTCAACAATGGGAACACCTGAGATACGATAAGTCGCCATCAAGTTTTCAGCTTCTTCAACAGGAGCATCTGGCGTTAAGAAGAAAGGATCAATGATTACCCCATTTTCAGAACGTTTTACCTTGCGGACTTCAGCAGCTTGAGCCTCAATTGACATATTTTTGTGAATGATTCCAAGCCCACCAGCACGGGCCATGGCAATGGCCATTTGGCTTTCAGTCACTGTATCCATAGCTGCAGATAAAATAGGAATATTCAGTGTCAAGTTAGGAGCAAGTTGTGTTTTCAAATCAATCTCATTAGGTAAGACGTGACTTTCAGCTGGAATCAGCAAGACATCATCAAAGGTGAACCCTTTTTTCAAGAACTTTGTATCCCAATTTGACATTTTGATAGACCTCTTTTCTATGATCCCTCTTAGGGGAAATTTTAATTGATAATATCATAACACTCTCATTTATTTTGTCAACCCAAAAGACAGAAAAAGACCTGATTTCTCAAGTCTTATTCGTTTTTTACTTAAAATAGTTAATGCCCATAGCATCCTTAACTTCATCAAGCGTTTTAGCTGCTACAGTACGGGCTTTCTCGCTTCCTTTAGCTAGCATATTGTAAACTTCACCCATGTCTTTAGCGAATTCTAACCGTCGTTCTCGAATCGGAGCCAGTTCTCTATCTAAAATGTCTAAGAGATAGCGTTTGGTTTTAACATCCCCGAGACCACCGCGTTGGTAATGCTCCTTCATCTCAGCAATGGTCACCTGATCTTCTTTACGGCCGAAAACATCTAAATAATGGAAAACCATATTGCCCTCAATCTTACCAGGATCTTCCACACGAATATGGTCAGGGTCAGTATACATGGACATGACTTTCTTTTGCACCGTGTCAAAATCATCCGCCAAGTAAATCCCGTTCCCCAGTGATTTTGACATTTTGGCATTGCCGTCAAGTCCAGGTAGACGACCAGCTGCTTCATTTTCTGGGAAGATACCTTCTGGTTCTACCAAGACATCGGCCTGATAGGTATGGTTAAAGGAACGCACAATTTCACGGGTTTGCTCAATCATCGGTTTTTGGTCAGTTCCAACGGGGACAAAATTAGCCTTGAAGGCCGTAATATCAGCCGCCTGAGAAATAGGGTAAACCAAGAAACCAGCTGGAATAGATTCGCCAAATCCCTTTTGCGCAATTTCTGTTTTAACCGTAGGATTGCGCTCCAAGCGAGCTAGCGAAACTAGGTTCATATAATACATAGTCAATTCAGCTAATTCTGGAATCTGACTCTGGATAAAGAGGGTTACCTGCTCAGGATTTAGACCTGCTGCCAGATAATCAAGAGCAACCTCACCGACAGATTCACGAACTTTTTCTGGATTTTTGGCATTGTCGGTTAAAGCCTGCTGATCTGCCATAAAGATAAACATATCGTGTTTGCCTTCATTTTGCAAAAGAACACGATTCCGTAAACTTCCCACATAGTGTCCAATGTGCAGTTTACCAGTTGGCCGATCCCCTGTTAAAATAATAGGTTTACTCATTAAAACTCTCCTCTAAAATCAATTACCCACATTATACCATTTTTCAAGCCAGTTATGAAAAGCTTGTTAGGATTATTTGAAAAAATCAACTTTTTCCTGTAGAATGAAGAGACTACAATATTTAGGAGAATCACTTTGTTAACAGTTTCAGATGTATCATTACGTTTTAGCGATCGTAAACTTTTCGATGATGTCAACATCAAGTTTACAGCTGGAAATACTTATGGTTTGATTGGTGCTAATGGTGCCGGAAAATCAACCTTTTTAAAAATCTTGGCAGGAGACATTGAACCGACTACGGGACATATCTCTCTTGGTCCAGATGAGCGCTTGTCAGTCCTTCGTCAGAACCACTTCGACTACGAAGATGAACGTGTCATCGACGTTGTCATCATGGGTAATGACCAGCTTTACACGGTCATGAAAGAAAAAGACGCCATCTACATGAAGGAAGACTTCTCAGATGAAGATGGGGTCCGCGCTGCTGAACTTGAAGGAACCTTTGCCGAGTTAGGTGGTTGGGAAGCTGAATCAGAAGCCTCTCAGCTCCTTCAAAACCTCAACATCCCAGAAGCAGCACACTACCAAAATATGAGTGAGTTGACCAATGGAGAAAAAGTTAAAGTCCTCCTTGCCAAAGCCCTCTTTGGTCAACCAGATGTTCTTTTACTTGACGAGCCGACCAACGGTCTTGATATCCAGTCTATCTCTTGGTTAGAAGATTTCCTCATTGACTTTGAAAATACAGTAATCGTGGTATCTCATGACCGTCACTTTTTAAACAAAGTTTGTACCCACATGGCTGATCTTGATTTTGGTAAAATCAAACTCTTCGTTGGTAACTATGACTTCTGGAAAGAATCCTCTGAGTTGGCAGCACGTTTACAGGCTGACCGCAATGCTAAAGCTGAAGAAAAAATTAAGCAACTCCAAGAGTTTGTTGCCAGATTCTCAGCCAATGCCTCAAAATCTAAACAAGCAACTTCTCGTAAAAAGATGCTTGACAAGATTGAACTGGAAGAGATTGTTCCGTCTAGTCGGAAATACCCATTTATCAACTTTACAGCAGAACGTGAAATCGGTAATGACCTCTTAACCGTTGAAAATCTTTCTGTTACCATTGACGGTGAGAAAGTTATCGACAATATCAGCTTTATTCTCCGTCCAGGTGATAAGACAGCGTTTATCGGTCAAAACGATATTCAAACAACTGCTCTCATTCGTGCCCTTGTTGGTGATATCGACTATGAAGGTACCGTTAAATGGGGGGTAACCACCTCTCAATCCTATCTACCAAAGGATAATAGTAAGGACTTTGCTGGTAGTGAGTCCATTCTTGACTGGCTCCATCAATTTGCCAGCAAGGGTGAAGATGATAACACCTTCCTTCGTGGCTTCCTTGGGCGCATGCTCTTCTCAGGCGAAGAAGTTAACAAGTCTGTCAACGTCTTGTCAGGGGGTGAAAAAGTGCGCGTGATGTTATCAAAACTCATGCTTCTTAAATCAAACGTCCTTATCTTAGATGACCCGACCAATCACTTGGACTTGGAATCCATCTCAAGTCTTAATGATGGTCTCAAAGCCTTTAAAGAATCGATTATCTTTGCCAGTCATGACCATGAGTTCATTCAAACCTTGGCAAATCATATCGTTGTTATTTCTAAAAATGGCGTCATTGACCGTATCGATGAAACCTATGATGAATTCCTAGAAAATGAGGAAGTTCAAGCTAAGGTTCAAGCATTATGGCGTCAATAATGCTCTAAATTAAATGAAGGGGTTGGATTATGCCAGCCTTTTTCGCATTTTTTCCCTTTTTCTGATACAATATCACTATGAAAAGAAGCCTAAAAAGACAACAAAATCATCAAAAAGCAATCTTCACCAGTGCGATAGCTTTTTTGATTCCTTTTGTAGTCAGTATCATTATCCTAGCCTTAAAGGGAATTTACCCAGGCAGTGACCGCACTATTTTAGCCAGTGACGGTTTTCATCAGTATGCTATTTTTCATACAGTTTTACGTAATATCCTCCATGGAGAGGGCTGTCTCTTTTATACCTTTACAAGTGGTCTGGGCTTAAATTTTTATGCTTTAATCAGTTATTATTTGGGCAGTTTCTTATCTCCTCTAGCTTATTTCTTTACCTTGGAGACTATGCCTGATGCGCTCTATTTAATGACTGTTCTGAAGTTTGGCTTGATAGGATTATCAACTAACTTAAGTTTACAGAATGTTTACCGTAAACTTGACAAGCGATATACTATTTTACTGTCAACATCATTTGCCCTCATGAGTTTTTCAACCTCTCAACTAGAGATTATCATGTGGCTAGATGTTTTTATTATAGTCCCCTTAATTATGTGGGGATTGGACAGATTGCTAAAAAAAGAGGGACGATTACTTTACTATATATCCTTGACAGCACTCTTTATCCAAAATTATTATTTTGGTTTTATGATGGCTATCTTTTTAATCCTTTGGTATCTGGTTCAATTGAGCTGGGACTTTAAAACAAGAATCAGCTCTTTTCTTGACTTTACAGTTGTGTCAATGTTAGCTGGATTGACTAGTTTGATTATGATTCTACCAGCCATTTTCGACCTCAAAACGCATGGTGAAACACTGTCAACCATCAGTCAACTAAAAACAGACAGCTCCTGGTGGTTTGATATTTTTGCTAAAAATGTAATTGGTAGTTACGATACCACTAAATTTGGCTCAATCCCCACTCTATATGCAGGATTGATTCCCTTGTTATTTGCCTTGACATTCTTCTTTATTCGGTCTATCAAATGGTCTGTCAAATTAAGCTATGTCATTTTAATCGGATTCCTTATTGCTAGTTTTTACCTTGAGCCTCTAGATTTATTTTGGCAAGGCATGCATGCTCCAAATATGTTTTTGCATCGCTATGCATGGCTCTGGTCTCTCTTAATGATCTGGATGGCTGCTGAAACATTTCTACGTTTACAGGAGTTGACAACCTTTACAGCTTTAATTCCATACATGCTCCTCAGTTCTGGCTTTATATTGACCTATCTCTACAGAGAAGAATATGATTTTTTAGAGCCCATTCATTTTCTTTTGACCCTTGAATTTTTAATCGTCTACCTTTTTCTAGTTCTTTTTAGAAAAAAGATAGCTCAGAAACAACTGCTCCTCAGTCTTCTCTTTTTCAGTCTCTTTGAAATTTCTTTAAATGCCTATTATCAGGTTTCTGGTCTAGAAGAAGAGTGGCACTTTCCTAGCCGAGAAAACTACAGCCAAAACATGACAGATATTGTCAATCTAGTTGACAGCACAAAAGAACGTCACTCTGATTTTTTCCGTACAGAGCGCTGGTTACCTCAAACAGGTAATGATAGTATGAAATATGATTATAATGGGATTTCACAATTTTCTTCTATTCGTAATCGGTCTTCTAGTCAATTACTAGATCAATTAGGGTTTAAATCATCTGGAACAAACCTCAATCTTCGCTATCAAAACAATACCCTACTCATGGATCTTTTGTTTGGAATAAAATACAATCTAGCTGAGGATATGCCAAGTAAATATGGTTTCTACCCGCTCGAAACCACAAATTCAGTTAACCTCTATGAATCTGAAAACAGTGCTTCCCTGGCTATCTTATCCTCAACACTGTATCAAGATATTCCTCTCAATCATTCTCATCTTGACAATCAAACAAATCTTGTCAACACCTTAATTGGTCAAGATTTAACCTATTTTTATGAATTAGAAGTCATCAATAAAAGCAATGATTTAAATAGTACTTCAATGATAGGAAAAGATCCTTCTTACCAACAGTCTGACAATGCCAGTGCTTATTTTGAGGTCGTAACTGATAGAGATAGTCAATTGTATCTAAATCTTGAAGGACTGTCCTTAACCAATGATGACTATGATGCTGTTGACATTATTGTCAACGGAAAACGGTTTGAATACACAATAGGCAATGCTTACCCTCTGTTTAATCTGGGATTTTTCACGGCAAATCAAAGATTAGAAGTCAGAATCCTCTTTCCAAATCAAGATACTGTCAACTATGACCATTTTCGAGTTGTTGGCCTCTCTATTGAGGCCTTTCAAAAGGCCAGTGATGCAGTCAACCATCAGTCAACCGAAACACAGGTCTCTAAAAATGTCGTTGAAACGCACTACGAGACGTCAAACGAGACATCACTCCTTTATACCATCCCCTATGATGAAGGATGGACGGCAACTATTAATGGTCAAAAAACTGCAGTAGAGCCTTTTCAAGAAGGCTTATTAAAAGTTAATGTCCCAAAAGGACAAGGACAAGTTGTCTTAACCTTTGTTCCAAAAGGATTAAAAGAAGGAATTTTAGCATTTCTAATAGGAATTATAGGCTTTGCTTTTTATGAGTATAGATTGAAACGGTTTTAAATGACCGATAAACTGAAAAATAAAATCAAATGAAAGGCAGTTAAGGGTTTTAATACACTGAAAATTTTCACATCAAATTTAGATTACTGAACTTGAGACACTTTTGTCCAAGTTCATTTTTTGTTTATGAGTTCAAGAGAATTGGCCTTATTAAGATATAAAACGCATTGACCTTGGAGTTTTTATCCTTATCTTTGCACAGGATATTAGATGTAAATCTCTGCTGAGTGGGTTCTCTTTAGTGATAAATTAGCATGTTAAAGTCCTAGTGGAAGAAGACACAACCCAAGTCTAAGACATTTCCATTTCTTTAATAAATTGAAATCAAAAAAGAGAACTGATATAGTTCTCTCCAGATATATAGTTTATCAACTCAATTCAGCTGATAAAAAAATTTAGTACTCCGCCAACAGGGCTCGAACCTGTGACATCATGATTAACAGTCATGCGCTCTACCAACTGAGCTATGGCGGAATAATCTGATTAGTATAGTCCGTACGGGATTCGAACCCGTGTTACCGCCGTGAAAAGGCGGTGTCTTAACCCCTTGACCAACGGACCATTATAGAGGTGTCTTTACAAGACAAAAACTATTATAGCTTAGATATGAATAGGTGTCAATACTTTTGGCTTCTTTTTTTAATAATTTTTCAACAGTTAATTCAGCACAGTTATTCATTTGAGTTTGCTACCTTTGAAAAGAGCAATCAAAGAAAATAACAATTATCTTGACAGTTTCGCCTATTTTTTGATACACTTGATGAAGTTATTAGAGGTCTCATAGCTCAGCTGGATAGAGCATTCGCCTTCTAAGCGAACGGTCGCAGGTTCGAATCCTGCTGGGATCAAAACAAAAAACACAGATTATAGGGTCTGTGTTTTTTCATTTATCAACCAATAATTCAACAAGATAACTGGAAGGAGAGCAAATGCTAAGGCAGTTTCTCCAAACTGTTGGGTCAGATAGCTAGACGTGATGATACCGATAACAAAGCTAAACATCACACTGTAAATCAATAGTGCCTCATGCCGAAGCCTAGGATTTCCTTCCATAATTCCCCTACCCATGAGATGAGCTGCATTTTTAATATTACCAGTCATCATAACATTTCCATAGGGAGCACCTCGTAGACGTTTAAAAGTATCCACTTGAATAGAAGCGAATAAACTGAGACCTGTAATAGTCATAACGGGAGGCAAATGATGGGCAAAAAGAACAGTCAAAGTTAGGATGGCAAGCATCATCTTGCTGCTAAAGGCGTGCCATCTAAAGGGAGAGGCCATAATTTTTTGACGGATGGCATAGTTTAACCACTGTCCTAAGCTAAAAACAAGAAGAGGGATAGCATAGTCTATAACACGCGCCCAATGTTGCTCGGCTACTGCCAAGGCAAAATAGATAAGATTTCCTGTCTGTACTGCAGCAAAGCGTTTTCCTTGTGTGTGAAAGGTAAAGGCATCAATATAACCACTCACAAATGTTAATAAGGCAGCAACCCTTAGTCCCTCATATAATCGATAAGATTTTTTTGTCATAGTGTTTCCCGTGAAACTTTTTTATTCCATTCTATCATATTTTTCTTTTTCCGAAAATATGGACTTGTGTTACAATGAAGCTATGAAAATCAAAGTTATAACTGTCGGAAAATTAAAAGAAAAATACCTCAAAGATGGCATAGCGGAATACAGTAAACGTCTCAGTCGCTTTTGTAAACTAGAATTATTGGAATGTCCAGATGAAAAAACACCTGATCGGGCCAGTCCTGCTGAAAATCAACAAATTCTCACTAAAGAAGGACAACGTATTTTAAGTAAAATTGACGAGCGTGATTTTGTCATTGCCTTGGCAATTGAAGGCAAACAATTCCCTTCAGAAGCGTTTAGTCAGCTTATTGATGACAAAACGAGTCAAGGATTTTCAACCATAACCTTTGTCATAGGAGGCAGTCTTGGTCTTGCTCCTGACGTGAAAACAAGAGCTAATCTTTTGATGAGTTTTGGGCAGTTAACACTTCCCCATCAATTAATGAAACTCGTTCTAATAGAACAAATTTACAGGGCCTTCATGATTCAACAAGGAAGTCCTTATCATAAATAAGATTTAAGATTTCCTTAAGCCATAAGCTATATAATTTCCACAAAAATTTGAAAAGAGTGAAAAAGGAGTTAAACATATGAAACATGGTCTGAAAAAGTTGCTTAACCTCATCTTAGTTTTAGTTGTAGGTTTCCTAGGTGGTATCTTAGGGGTTATCACCATGCAAAATTATGGATCCTCTTCTACAGCCAATAATACAACCACAACGACCTCAAGCACATCATCAAATACGTCAACAAGTAAGACCACCTATAATAACACGACCTCTGTTTCAGAAGCTGTTACTAAGGTACAAGATGCAGTCGTATCAGTCCTCAATTACCAAACCTCCAGTTCTGTGAATTCTGACAATCCTTATAGCATTTTTGGCAACAACACTTCTAGTGGGGAACTGGCCTTAACAGGAGAAGGGTCAGGCGTTATTTATAAAAAAGAAGGCGATGTTGCCTATTTGGTTACTAATACCCACGTTGTAACCGGAGCAGAAGAAATTGAAATAAAATTAGCAGATGGCAATACAGTTGAAGGAACATTGGTTGGTTCTGATACTTATTCGGATATCTCTGTTATTAAAATTGATGCAGCTGCAGTCACTACAGTTGCCGAATTTGGTGATTCTGACAGTGTCAATGTTGGTGAAGTTGCTATCGCTATTGGTAGTCCTTTGGGAGCTGCTTACGCTAACTCTGTAACTCAAGGGATTATTTCAAGTCTCAGTCGGACTGTTACCTCAAAGGCTGAAGATGGCCAAACGATCTCTACTAATGCTATCCAAACCGATGCAGCCATTAATCCTGGGAACTCTGGTGGCCCACTCATCAATATTCAAGGGCAGGTCATTGGGATCACATCTAGTAAAATCACTTCAAGTTCTGCTTCCCTATCTTCAAGTGTCTCCGTTGAAGGAATGGGCTTTGCCATCCCATCCAATGATGCTGTTGCTATTATCAATCAACTTGAGAAAAATGGGACAGTTGAACGTCCAGCTCTAGGTATTCAAATGACTAACTTGAGCAGACTTTCTGCAACTGACCTTTCACGTATAAATGTTCCAAAAGACTTGACAGCTGGAATTGTTGTCATTTCAGTCCAATCTGGACTTTCCGCAGATGGCAACCTTGAGAAATATGACATTATCACCAAAATTGACGACAAAGCGATTGAATCTAGTAGCGATTTACAGAGTGCGCTTTATTCAAAAAATATTGGCGATACGGTTACTGTCACTTTCTACCGCGATGGTAAGGAACAAACTGCTGACATTCAGCTAAAAAGTTCAACAGAAGATTTACAATAGTGTCAACTTCATCTCCCAATGCTATTTAAAATCATTGGGAGATTTACTTTGCACTTAAAATATATTATGATAGAGCTATGAATGAAACATTTACTACCTTAAAGATTAAAGAAATTCAAACCAACCCCTATCAACCCAGGCAACAATTTGAACCTGAAAAATTAGAAGAGTTAGCCCAATCTATTCGTGAAAATGGGATTATACAACCCTTAATCGTCCGAAAATCACCAATTGTAGGCTATGAACTACTGGCTGGCGAGCGCCGATTAAGAGCTAGTCAACTAGCTGGTCTTGAAACGGTACCAGCCGTTATTAAAGAACTTTCTGACCATGAGATGATGACCCAAGCCATCATTGAAAACTTGCAACGCCATAATCTTAATCCTCTTGAAGAAGCACGCGCCTATCAGAGACTGATTGATAAAGGAAATACTCATGAGCTGATTGCCAAAACTATGGGAAAATCACGCCCTTACATCAGCAATAGTGTCCGTCTTCTTAACCTCTCTGATAAGGTTTTAGCAGCCCTTGAAGAAGAACTAATTTCACAAGCGCATGCACGAACACTCCTGTCCTTAGACAGTTTCCAGAGTCAAGAAGAGTGGCTAGATAAGATTATTGATCAATCTATCAGTGTTCGCCAACTCGAACAACTTCTTCAGCCTAAAACAGCTAAAAAACATAAACCTAAAAAAAATTTATTTGCTCAAAAATCAGCTGAAAAACTCAGTCAACAATTGGGAACAAAAGTTTCCATTTCTGAAAATGGAAAAGGACAAGGTCACATTACCATTTCCTTTACCTCTCTTGAAGAATTTGAAAGAATTGTCCACATACTTGATTAGAGATTGTGACTGAAATAAATTTTTTACCAGTATTATCCACATTAAAAAAGAGAAAATAAGTCAAAATCAAAGGGTTTTCCACACTTATTCACAGTATGTGGAAAACTCTTTTCCATATTGTGGATTTTTATCAACAACTTGTGGAAAACTCTTTAAAAGTGTGGTAAAATAAGTCAGTACAAAATAATAGTAAGGAGGAAAAAATGTCTTTAGAAGATCGATTTTGGCAACGCGTTCAAGAATTAGCCCAAACACTGTTAAAACAGGCTACGTATGATTACTATGTGTCGCAAGCTAAACTCTTAAGTGTTGTCAATAAAACAGCCACTATCCAACTGGATTTGCCTCTTAAACAATTATTTTGGGACACCACTTTACAATCTGCTATTATACAAGCTGGTTTTGAAATTTTTGAAGTTGAAATGAAGGTTGCTTACGTTTTTTCAGATGCAAATTCTCCATCATTATTGGAAAAAACAGCTACAGATTCCAAGATCAATAATGCATCTCAACAAGCTACTATAAACGAAAATCCAGTCCAGGAATATGTTCAGGAAAATCCTGGTATCAATTCTAAATACACTTTTGATAATTTTGTTCAAGGAGAAGGCAATCGTTGGGCTTTTGCTGCTGCATCAGCTGTTTCAGAATCTCCTGGAACAGCCTATAACCCTCTCTTCATCTGGGGCGGGTCAGGGCTTGGTAAAACCCACCTTCTCAATGCTATTGGCAATAAAGTTCTTTCAGAAAATCCGAGAGCTCGTGTCAAATACATCACAACCGATAATTTTATCAATGAATACATTTCCCATATTCGCCTTAATACCATGGATGAACTGAAGGAAAAGTTTCGTAATTTAGATGTCTTGCTCATTGATGATATTCAATCACTGGCTCAAAAAAAATCCACCCAGGAAGAATTTTTTAATACCTTTAATGCGCTTTACGATAATAAAAAACAAATTGTTTTAACAAGTGATCGTACACCTAGCCAGCTGGATGGTTTAGAGGAACGTCTGGTAACGCGCTTTAATTGGGGCTTACCTGTTGATATTACACCACCAGATTTTGAAACACGTGTCGCTATTTTAAATCAAAAAATTCAGGAATATAGCCATCTTACCTTTAAACAAGAAGCTATTGAATACTTAGCCAATCATTTTAATTCAAATGTCCGTGAACTTGAAGGTGCTTTAAAAAATATCAGTCTAGTAGCCAATGTGAAACAAGTCGATACCATTACAGTTGACTTGGCTGTGGAAGCTCTCAGATCACGAACACATGCACCAACGACAATAAGTGTTATTCCTATTGACAAAATTCAACATGAGGTTGGTCAATTTTACGGTGTTAGTGTCAAAGAAATAAAAGGAACCAAGCGGGTGCAAAACATTGTTCAAGCCCGCCAAGTGGCCATGTATTTAGCGCGTGAACTGACCGATAATTCTCTTCCAAAAATTGGTAAAGAATTTGGCAATCGTGATCATTCCACTGTTCTTCATGCCTATAATAAAATAAAGGCTGCTCTAGCAAAAGATGATAATTTAATGCTTGAACTTCAGACTATTCGAGGAAAAATTAGATAATAGAAACCTGTGCGTAACTTCCAAACTTATCCACAGGTTTTAAACAATGATTCTCCCCGTTTTCCATCACTGCTTGAGTCATTTTCCACTGTTTCCACATATCCTACTACTTCTACTTAACTTAATTATATATAACTAAATAAAAAGGAGTTATGATGATTCATTTTTCTATCAATAAACCATTTTTCTTACAAGCTCTTAATACGACTAAACGCGCTATTAGCCATAAAAATGCCATTCCTGTTTTATCGACAGTCAAAATTGATGTCACAACAGAAGGAATTACTTTAACAGGTTCAAACGGCCAAATTTCTATTGAAAACTTTATTTCAACCAAGGAAGAAAATGCAGGTCTTTTGGTAACTTCCCCAGGTGCTATTTTGCTTGAAGCGACCTTCTTTATCAATGTTGTGTCTAGCCTTCCAGATGTAACCCTTGATTTTAAAGAAATTGAGAAAAATCAAATTATCTTAACCAGTGGCAAGTCTGAAATCACTCTTAAAGGGAAAGATGCAGAACAATACCCACGTCTTCAAGATATGCAAACGGAAAATCCATTAGTCCTTGAAACCAAAGTTTTAAAAGACGTCATTAATGAAACGGCCTTTGCAGCTAGCTTGCAAGAAAGTCGCCCTATCTTGACAGGAGTGCATTTGGTTCTTTCAGATCATCAGTCCCTTAAAACGGTTGCTACTGACTCGCACCGCCTCAGCCAGCGTAAATTATCACTTGAAAAAGCCTCTGATAATTTTGATGTGGTCATTCCAAGCCGTTCACTCAGAGAATTCTCAGCCGTTTTCACGGACGATATTGAAACAGTCGAGATTTTCTTTGCCAATAACCAAATTCTCTTTAGAAGTGAAAATATTAGCTTCTATACGCGTTTGTTAGAAGGGAGTTATCCTGATACAGACCGACTTATTCCATCAGAATTCAATACAGTAGTAAGTTTTAATCGTGATCAACTACGTTCTGCTATGGAACGTGCTCGCATCCTATCCAATGCAACACAAAATGGTACGGTTAAGTTAGAAGTAGCTAATGGGGGCGTCAGTGCACATGTTAACTCACCAGAAGTAGGACAGGTTCATGAAGAATTAGACAGCCTTTCAGTGACGGGTGAGGATTTGACCATCAGCTTTAACCCAACTTATTTGATTGATGCCTTAAAGGCCATTGATAGTGAGCAGGTGACTATTTCCTTTATTTCAGCTGTGCGTCCATTTACGCTTGTTCCTGCAGATGATCAAGATGAATTTATCCAATTGATCACACCAGTACGCACAAACTAAAACGTTTAAACTCCTCCGGGAGTTTTTTTGAAAGGAGAGATTATGTACGCTTTAGGAAGTCTTGTAGAAATGAAAAAGCCCCATGCTTGTACCATCAAGGGAACAGGCAAAAAGGCCAATTGTTGGGAAATTACTCGATTAGGGGCAGATATCAAAATCAAATGCACTAACTGTGACCATGTGGTCATGATGAGCCGTCATGCTTTTGAGAAGAAGATGAAGACAGTGATAAAGGCCTAGGATTTACTTAGGCCTGATATATTGTTACTTGAGTTCTTGGAATTGAGCGTCATTAATCTCAGTGTATCCTTCTGTTTTTAATAATTCTGCTGTTTTTTGATAGCTGATGTAATCAACTTTTTCAGCTTCGTCTTCAGTCATATTGAGAATTGATGCAATTTCAGTAAGGTTTGCTTTTGAATAATCGATAGAAACATGTTCAACCATACGATCATCTAAAAATTCTGCAGAGTGGGTAACTCCTACAATATTTTGATAATTTTTCATATCTTCTTGGAAAAAATTTTCAACCTCTTCTTTGTTTTCAAGCCCTAAGTAAGAGTAGTAGATGGTATTATCAGTGGATTGATGTGTAATGCGATCGCCTTGATAGTCTATGCTGATACGAGAATCAAATCCTGAAGCATCAAAGAGTTGTAAGTTAGCAGATTGAGGCTCTTTATTAAAACCACAAGCTGATAAAAAAATAAGTGCTAGGATAGTTAATATTGGCAATACAATTTTTTTATAAAATGTCATAAAAATCTCCTTTTGAAATACTGGTATTATTATAGCATGTAAACATTACTGAAAATACAATGAATGAAGAAATGATACTAAAATGATAAATTGTCATTGTTCTATAGTATAAAAAATAAAATTGAAATAACAAGGAAATAGGTAAGGTAGATATGACAGGAACATTCTTAAATGCCCTTGGTGTTGTCTTAGGAGGTGGTTTAGGGCTCCTTCTGGGAAAAGGGTTAAAACCAGACACCCAAACCTCTCTGATGACCATGACAGGGGTCTCTGTCCTCTTTTTAGGCATTGGTGGAGCCATGGTTGAACTGTTAACCTTATCAGAGATAGGTCTTGCAACGCAAGGGGGCATGATGCTGATTGTCAGTATCATGCTGGGAACCTTGATTGGGGAGTTACTCAATATCGAAGGGGCCTTTGAGCACTTGGGAAACTGGTTGAAAACCATCAGCCAAAATGACCAGGATAGTCAATTCATCGATGCCTTTTTAACCACTTCCTTGACCATTTGCATCGGGGCCATGGCTATCGTTGGCGCCATTACAGAAGGGTTAACAGGAGATTTCAGTATCCTAGCAGCTAAGGCTATTTTAGACTTTATGATTGTCCTTTTGGTGACGACGACTAAGGGCAAGGGAAGCTTGTTTTCGGTGGTACCTTTAGTTCTGTTACAAGGCAGTATGACCTTACTTGCAGGGGTTATCTCGCCCTTAATGACGGACCAGGCCTTATCCAATCTATCCTTGGTGGGTAATGTCCTTATTTTTTGTGTCGGCCTCAATCTGGTCTTTGACAAGGGGATAAAGGTGGCTAATAGCCTGCCAGCTATTTTGATTGCAGTAGCCTATGCTTTTTTGCCGTTTTAAAACTATAAAACTTGTCATTAGACAAGTTTTCAGATTGAAGACAAAGTCTCTTTTGAAACTTTCCTTAGGTGATAACGGACGGTAGCGACTCCCTTCGGGATTCCAAACCTAAGTTTTGAGCCAAAAGTCTTAAAACTTCCGAGTGCCTGAAACTATTGCGTTTCAGGCACTTTTATCACAGCGGAAAGTTTCGATAATTGCTCGCTTAGCTCGCAAAAATCAACTCTTTAAATCCTTGGTAGAACTTCGTAATGTCCTGTTGACAGAAAACTAGGGTTTGTCTACGTCCTCAAAACTTGTCATTAGACAAGTTTTTTTCATTTTTTTCTGCTATAATAGTCATGATTGAAATTTTGAAAACGGAGATAAGACATGGCTTTAACAGCAGGTATCGTCGGTTTGCCAAACGTTGGTAAATCAACCCTATTTAATGCAATTACCAAGGCAGGAGCAGAAGCTGCCAACTACCCTTTTGCGACCATTGACCCCAACGTTGGCATGGTTGAAGTGCCAGATGAGCGCTTGACCAAGTTGACAGAGTTGATTACCCCTAAAAAGACTGTTCCAACAACCTTTGAATTTACAGATATTGCTGGGATTGTAAAGGGGGCTTCTAAAGGGGAAGGTCTTGGAAACAAGTTCTTGGCTAATATTCGTGAAGTGGATGCCATTGTCCATGTAGTGCGTGCCTTTGATGATGAAAATGTCATGCGGGAGCAAGGCCGTGAGGATGCTTTTGTCGATCCTTTGGCAGACATCGACACCATTAACTTGGAATTGATTTTGGCAGACCTTGATTCGGTCAACAAACGCTATGCGCGTGTTGAAAAAATGGCCCGTACTCAAAAAGACAAAGATTCTGTAGCAGAATTCAATGTCCTTCAAAAAATCAAGCCTGTCCTTGAAGATGGCAAATCAGCTCGTACCATCGACTTTACAGAAGAAGAGCAACGTGTCGTCAAACAACTCTTCCTCTTGACAACAAAGCCAGTCCTTTACGTTGCTAATGTCGATGAAGACAAGGTAGCTGAGCCAGATGGGATTGACTATGTGAAACAAATTCGTGAGTTTGCAGCGACTGAAAACGCAGAAGTTGTGGTTATCTCAGCGCGTGCAGAAGAAGAGATTTCCGAGTTGGAAGAGGATGAAGAACGCCAAGAATTCCTTGAAGCCATCGGTTTGACAGAATCAGGTGTGGATAAATTAACTCGCGCAGCCTATCATTTACTCGGGCTTGGTACTTACTTTACAGCAGGTGAAAAAGAAGTCCGCGCCTGGACCTTTAAGCGGGGAATCAAAGCACCACAAGCGGCAGGAATCATCCACTCAGACTTTGAAAAAGGCTTTATCCGTGCCGTGACTATGTCTTATGATGATTTGATGACCTACGGTTCTGAAAAAGCAGTCAAAGAAGCAGGACGCCTGCGTGAAGAGGGCAAGGAATATATTGTCCAAGATGGCGACATCATGGAGTTCCGTTTTAACGTCTAAACATACAGATAAGCCCACTAGGCTGGAAAGTTTTTCCAGTCCTTTTGGCGTTTAGAAACAAGGAGAAAAGATGACAAAAATGATCGTAGGCCTTGGGAACCCAGGCTCCAAATACCATGAAACCAGACACAATGTCGGCTTTATGCTGGTGGATAAATTGGCCAAAGCAGCCAATGAAACCTTTACAGAAGATAAGGTTTTTAAAGCAGAAATTGCAACGATTCGCCTTAACGGTGAGAAAATCTTTTTGGTCAAGCCAACCACCTTTATGAACAAATCAGGCGAGGCTGTCCATGCTCTTGTCACCTATTTTGGGTTGGATATTGCAGATGTCATCATCGTTTATGATGATTTGGACATGGAAGTTGGAAAGGTCCGCTTCCGTCAAAAGGGATCTGCAGGAGGACACAACGGGATTAAATCCATTATTGCCCATCTTGGCACTCAGGAATTTGACCGGGTTAAGATAGGCATTGGCCGTCCTAAAAATGGTGTGCCTATCCATCACCATGTCCTGACAAGATTTGAAAACGACGATTATATTGCGATTTTAAACGCCCTTGACAGGGTTGACAGTGCTGTCAATTTTTATTTCCAAGAGGGTGATTTTACCAAAATGACACAACGGTACAGTGGCTAGTATGAATGTAAAAGAACTAATCAGTCAAAATAAAACAATTAATAGTTGGCTCAGCCATCTCAACCAAAACCATCGCCAACTGCTCATGGGGCTGTCTGAATCCTCAAAAGCTCTGGTGATGGCAGCTGCCTTAGAAGAGTTTCCAGACCAAAAAATTTTGGTCGTGACAGCTAATAACAACGAAGCTGAAAAACTAGCAGCAGACTTAGAAGGCTTAGTGGGAATCGATCAGGTTTACCATTTCTTTGCAGATGATGCCGCAGTGGCTGAATTTGTCTTTGCCTCTGATGAAAAGGTCCAATCCCGCGTGCGGACCTTGAATTTTTTACAAGACAAGGACCAGTCAGGAATTGTGATCGCAAGCATACAGGCCACACGTTTACTTTTACCCAATCCCAAAGACTACAAGGATCATCTCTTTAACTGGGAGATTGGCGTCGAAGTAGCTCTTGAAAAGCTTTTAAAAGACCTGCACAATATGGGCTACAAAAAAGAAGAGCGGGTATTGACACCTGGTGAATTTAGCCTGCGGGGAGATATCTTAGATATCTATTGTTTTGGGCAAGACCATCCCTATCGCATCGAATTCTTTGGAGATGAGATTGACAGTATTCGTCGTTTTGATACTGTCAACCAAACCTCAATTGATACTTTAGAGTCTGTTAACATTACACCAGCAACAGATATCTTAACTCGTACAGAAGACTATCAACGACTTGTCAATATCTTGTCAAGAGAAATTGACAAGTCTGACAACCCTGTCTTAAAGTCTTATTTAGAAGAAGTCGTGTCTGAAGTGAAGCAGGAAAAACGCCACGAACAGATCCGTCACTTTCTAAGTTACCTCTATGAAAAAGAGTGGACCCTTCTAGATTATTTGCCACCTTCTAGCTCCATCTTCTTTGATGATTTTCACAGGATTCAAGACAGTCATGCTCGGTTTGAACTAGAAATTGCAGACTACTTGACAACTAATTTACAAAATAGTAAAGCACTTCCTGACCAGGTCTATTTTGCTTCCGTTTACTCTCAATTAAGGCAGCACAAACCTGCTAGCTTTTTCTCACCCTTTCAAAAGGGATTAGGGAATTTACAATTTGATCAGCTCCACCAATTTAACCAGCACAAGATGCAGGAGTTTTTTAGTCAAATCCCACTGCTAGCAGATGAATTAAGACGATTTGGCAAATCTGGCTACACGGTATTACTCCAGTCGGAGTCTGACCAAGGTTTACAGAATCTCCAGAAAACTTTACAGGAATACGACATTGACTTGCCAATTGTCCCAGAAGATGCCATTGAAGTCGGAGAGGCTCAGCTGATTTTAGGCCATCTATCTTCTGGTTTTAATTTCATGGATGAAAAGATTGCCCTCATTACCAGCCATGAGATTTTCCATAAGAAAGTCAAAAGACGGACACGCCGAGCCAATATCAGCAATGCAGAAAAGCTTAAGGACTACTCTGAACTGGAAAAAGGGGACTATGTGGTCCACCATGTCCACGGTATCGGAAAGTATTTAGGCATTGAAACCATTGTTGTATCAGGTATCCACAGGGATTACTTGACCATTCAATACCAGAATTCAGATCGGATATCTTTGCCTGTTGACCAGATTGAACTTCTGTCCAAATACGTCGCCAGTGATGGGAAAGAGCCCAAAATTAACAAGCTCAATGATGGGCGTTTCCAAAAGACCAAGTCCAAGGTTCAAAAGCAAGTAGAAGATATTGCAGAGGACTTGATTAAACTCTATGCGGAACGTAGTCAGTTAGAAGGTCATGCTTTCTCAGCAGATGATGCCAATCAAGCCGAATTTGATGAGGCCTTTGCCTATGTTGAAACAGAGGACCAGCTTCAGTCTATCAAAGAAGTAAAAAAAGACATGGAAGCCAAGCAACCCATGGACCGTCTTTTGGTGGGGGATGTTGGATTTGGAAAGACCGAAGTGGCCATGCGGGCAGCCTTTAAGGCTGTCAATGATGGTAAGCAAGTCGCTATCCTTGTCCCCACAACCGTTCTTGCCCAGCAGCACTATACCAACTTTCTGTCTCGTTTTCTGGATTTCCCTGTTAACGTGGATGTTCTCAGTCGTTTTAAAAGCAAGGCAGAGCAAACTAAGACCCTTGAAAAATTGAAAAAAGGGCAGATTGACATCATCATTGGAACCCACCGACTCTTATCTGATGATGTTGTCTTTAATGATTTAGGCTTGATCGTCATTGATGAGGAGCAACGCTTTGGGGTCAAGCACAAGGAAAAACTGAAGACCTTGAAAACCAAGGTGGATGTCCTAACTTTGACAGCGACACCTATTCCTCGGACTTTACACATGTCTATGCTAGGGATTCGGGATCTGTCTGTTATTGAAACGCCACCGACCAACCGTTATCCTGTTCAGACCTACGTCATGGAGACCAATCCAGCGGTCATTCGAGATGCTATTTTACGGGAATTAGACCGTGAGGGGCAGGTGTTTTACCTTTACAACCGAGTTGACACCATCGAACAAAAGGTGACTGAGCTCCAAGAATTGGTCCCAGAAGCCACGATCGGTTTTGTTCATGGTCAGATGAGTGAAGTCATGTTAGAAAATACCCTCCTAGACTTTATCAATGGGGAATACGACGTCCTTGTCACGACGACTATCATTGAAACAGGGGTAGATATTCCAAATGCTAATACCCTCTTTATTGAAAATGCGGACTATATGGGACTGTCAACCTTGTATCAACTTCGTGGCCGTGTAGGACGCAGCAATCGGATTGCCTATGCCTACCTCATGTACCGCCCTGATAAGAGTTTGACCGAGGTGGCAGAGAAGCGTTTAGAGGCTATTAAAGGCTTTACAGAGCTCGGATCTGGGTTCAAGATTGCCATGCGCGACCTCTCTATAAGGGGTGCTGGCAATATCTTGGGGGCTTCCCAGTCTGGCTTTATTGACTCCGTTGGTTTTGAACTTTATAGCCAGTTGCTAGAAGAAGCCATCGCCCAAAAACAAGGAGTCACTAAGGAGCGTCAGCGTTCCAATGCGGAACTCAATCTGCAAATTGATGCTTATCTGCCAAGTGATTACATCAGTGATGAACGCCAAAAAATTGAGATTTACAAACGCATTCGTCAGATGGACAATCGTGACGATTACATGGCTTTACAGGATGAATTGGTTGACCGTTTCGGTGATTATCCTGATGTGGTAGCGTATCTGATTGAAATAGGCCTCCTCAAATCCTTGATGGACCAAGCCTTTGTGGAAGTTGTTGATAATAAAGCTGGTACCATTACCGTGCGCTTTGAGGCCGTAGCCCGCTTGCTTTACTTGACACAGGATTATTTTGAAGCCTTATCTAAGACCAATCTCAAGGCCCGAATTGCTGAGAATGGTGACAAAATGGAAGTCATCTTTGATGCCAGACGCCTCAAAGATTTTGAAATCTTAGAAGAACTGATGCTCTTTGCAGAACAATTATTGGCTATTAAGGGTAGAAAGGCCAGTCAGGAAGGCTGACAAAGAACTGGCTCAATTCGATAGAGACTCTAAAGTCATGCTATTTGGAGTACTTAGTATAGTAATAACAGCTTTTCCCTTACTCTACTTTTTAGACACATTAGGAATTCTGTTGATAGCCCTACAATTTTTCCAACACTTTATGTTTCGTTTAGAATTGAAACATTTAAGAAAAAATACGATTCGCAGACCTATAAAGAAATTCTAGCGATTTCAACAGGAAAGAACTTAAATGATATTGAAAAATATAGAAGAAAAATCGAAATACCCTTATCAAAAAGCTTGGTTTGTTGTGATTTTTAGCCTGCTTTTTGCTATCTTAGTATCTTTGATTGCTTGGATAGCCATACTCTTGTTTCCAACTAGATAAAAAGCGGATGAAAATCCGCTTGAGGACGTAGACAAACCCTAGTTTTCTGTCAACAGGACATTACGAAGTCCTACCAAGGATTTAAAGAGTTGATTTTTGCGAGCTAAGCGAGCAATTATCGAAACTTTCCGCTGTGATAAAAGTGCCTGAAACGCAATAGTTTCAGGCACTCGGAAGTTTTGAGACTTTTGGCTCAAAACTTAGGTTTGGAATCCCGAAGGGAGTCGCTACCGTCCGTTATCACCTAAGGAAAGTTTCAAAAGAGACTTTGTCTTCAATCTGAGCGGATGAAAATCCGCTTTTTTGATTGGTTTCAGTGTAAACCTCTGCTATTTTCCCAAAAAAATGGTAAAATAGAGGAGATTTTGAGGTGAACATATGCGATTAGATAAATATTTAAAAGTATCCCGAATTATTAAGCGTCGCCCAGTCGCAAAAGAAGTAGCAGATAAGGGGCGTATCAAGGTTAACGGTGTTTTAGCCAAATCGTCAACAGACATTAAACTCAATGATATCATTGAGATTCGATTTGGAAATAAAATCCTAACGGTTAAGGTTTTAGAGATGAAAGACAGCACTAAAAAAGAAGATGCTGCCAAGATGTTTGAAATCATTAGTGAAACAAGGGTAGAAGCAGATGAGCAAGATTAAACCAAGAGTTTTACAACTAAACAATTCCTTTATTCAGACGCAAAGACATAAAAACCAAAAGGTTCTCAAGGAGAAGCAGAAGAAAACCCGACTGATGGGGATGATATTGATCCTTGTTATCTTTTTGTTTACCCTGCCAGCTTACAACCTCATGCAGTCTTATGAAGATTTGCTAACCAAGCGCGCTAGATTAGCAGAAATGAAAACAGAGTATGAGACTCTAGAACAACAGGTCGAAGAAGAACAGGCCCTGGTCAAGAAACTTTCTGATAAAGATTACTCAGCTAAGTACATCAGAGCCAGATACCATTATTCTAAGGAGGGTGAATTTGTATACACGATTCCTAGTCTTTTGCCGAGGTCCAATTGATGGAAGATTTAGCGAAAACGATTGAAACATTTTTAGCCTACTCAGACGAAAAATTAGAAGAATTAGCTCAAAAAAATCAAAGCCTTAAACAGGAAAAAGAATCAGAAGACCAAATATCATAAGAAAGGAGAGGACACATGCGTAAAATCATTTTGTTTTTTGTGACCTCTACTTTTTTTATGAGCCTACCGGTAGACAGTGTCGAAAGGGATTTTGAACTCTCTCCAGAAAGACAGTTTCAATTAACCAGTCCGGTTTATTCGGATTACTATGAGACGGTTCCTGCCAACCCTAATGTCTATGAAACCATTAAGACCTTTAAAGACATCGAATTAACCGCAACTGCTGGAAAAATTGAACCCAACCAACCTCTCCATATCGTTGATATGTCTGTCAACAGTTATCTCCAACCTGTTTTTCAATTGGATAATGGGACATTTATATTAGCAAGTTCATCTGATATTTTTGAAGATGCAGTTACAAGTGTCTACTCAGCTGAAGAGACCTTCTGGTTAAAAAAAGGAAGCTCCGTGATGACTAGTCCGATTGGATTGGAAGCTAAAAAAGTGTCTCAAGCACCAAAGGATTACTCAAAGGTCATTGTTACCGAATTTGCGACAACCCCTCGTGGTCAATTTGCTAAGATTGAAGAAGGCTGGGTGTCGGTAGATGATTTATCAGCGCAAGATAATCGTATGGAAAGGGTACAGGAAATCCTAACCCAAAAATACAATCAAGCAGACTATGGGATTTATGTCCAACAGTTAGATACAGGTTCAACTGCTGGCATTAATGAAGATAAATGGATGTATAGTGCAAGTACTGCTAAGTTGCCGGTCTTATACATGGCACAAGAGCAACTGAATACCGCTAAAATCAAGCTATCAGATAAGTTAAAGTATTCTGAAGAAGTCCATCGCTTTAAAGGGGCTTACCAGCCTAGTGGTGCTGGTAGCATGCCCAAGAAGGCTGATAATAAAGAATACACGATTGAACACCTTATCCAAAAGACCGCCAAAGAATCAGATAATGTCGCAAGCAATATCCTAGCTTACCATTTGACAGATCAGTTTAATGCAACCTATTATCAGACTATAGACAGGGTTACTGGAACCTCTTGGGAGATGACTAAGAAAGACGGCACTGCTAAGATGGCTGGTTTGGTGATGGCGGCCCTCTACGATTTGGACCCCAATGGAACAGTTCTCGAAGCTCTATCTGCAACAGCGTTTGACAAGGAACGGATTTCCAAGAATATCGATGTCAAAGTAGCCCACAAGATAGGGGATGCCTATGATTTTCGCCATGATGTGGCAATTGTTTACGCGGACTCTCCCTATGTTATTTCCATTTTTACCAACAATAAAACCTATAATGACATTTCAACCATCGCTAATGATGTTTATGAGGTGCTCAAATGATGAAACAAGAGTTTTATAAAGTTGCCTCACAGAGGCACTTTTTTGATAAGCATGATAAGGTTTTGATTGCAGTCTCAGGTGGCCTAGATTCGATGACTCTCCTTTCCCTCATGCTGGACTACCAGGATGCCTTTAAAATCGAGCTAGGAATTGCTCATGTTCACCATGGCCAACGCCCTGAATCAGACGCAGAAGCAGCTTATCTAGCCTCTTATGCTGAAAGGCAGGCTATTCCCTTTCATTTGTCGCGTTTTACAGGGAATTTTTCGGAAGAAGGAGCGCGTGACTTTCGTTATCAGTTCTTCAAGGACTGTATGGAACAAAAGGGCTACACAGCCTTGGTAACAGCACATCATGCTGATGATCAAGCAGAGACCGTTTTTATGCGAATTATCAGAGGAAGCCGATTACGGCATCTATCTGGGATTAAGGAGTGTCAAGCTTTTGGTTCTGGGGAGCTGATTCGACCACTGCTTTCCTTTTCAAAGTCAGAGTTTGAGCCGATCTTCCATTTTGAAGATGACTCCAATCAGTCAAGGAATTATTTCCGTAATCGGGTTCGTCAAGATTACCTGCCCTTGTTAGTAACTGAGAATCCTAAGCTCAATCAACACTTATGTCATCTCGCGCAGGAAGTTGATGATTTAACCACAGCAATATCCGATTTGATCAAAGACATTGACTACACTTGCCTAGAGGTGTTTAATGCTTATCCAGACAGCATACAAACCTATTTTTTACAAGATTATCTGAGTCAAATTCCTGACTTAAAAACACTTCACAAGGCTCAGTTTAATGACTTGCTCCATATCCTTAGAACCCATCAAAACAAAATCATTCCTCTTAAGGCAGATTATCAGCTCATTGTGACCTATGAAGACTTTAAAATTGAAAAAATCCACCCCGAGACGGATGAAGTCCTACCGAATATTATGGTAGAATCAGGAAATCAAGTTTTTCATGGAAGTTTTCAATTTAGTTTCAATCAAAAGATTGACCATGTTGATCAGGAAGTGCCCCTCTTGTCTGATAGTCCAGTCTATCTAAGGTCCAGACAAGCAGGTGATTCGATAATTATCAATGGGCAAACTCGCAAGGTGAGACGGCTGTTTATCGATCAGAAAATACCACTTTCCGAACGAGACCAAGCTATTATCATTGAACAGGATCAAAAAATCCTAGGAATTGTTGGAATTGCTGTCAGTGATTTGAGTAAATACCCAAAAAATGATACAATAAACAACAGACTATATATCAAAAAAAATTAAATGAAAGAAAGACTTGCATGCTAGAACAAGATATTAAAAAAGTCCTTATCACTGAAGAAGAGATAGTAGCTAAATCTAAAGAACTCGGTCAGCTATTAACAAAAGAATATGCGGGTAAAAATCCAATTTTGATTGGCGTTTTAAAGGGATCTGTTCCATTTTTAGCCGAATTGATCAAACACATTGATACTCATGTTGAGCTCGAATTCATGATTGTTTCAAGCTATCATGGAGGGACAGAAAGTTCTGGTCATGTTAACATCATCAAAGATGTTGATGTCGATGTTGCTGGACGAGACGTGATTTTTGTTGAAGATATCATTGACACAGGTCGGACCCTTAAAGATTTACGCGAGCTTTTTCTCAAGCGTCAGCCAGCTTCTGTTAAAATTGTGACCTTGGTTGACAAACCAGAAGGCCGTGTCGTTGAGATTGAAGCAGATTACACAGGATTTATTGTTCCAAACGAATTTTTAATTGGGTTTGGGTTGGACTATGCTGAAAATTACCGCAATCTTCCATACATTGGAGTGTTAAAAGAGGAAGTTTACAGCAACTAAAGATAAGCAGGTATTAGCACATTTATGAATAATCGAAAAAATAGTTTCTTAAGAAATTCCTTCCTATATATAGTGCTCATCATTGCACTGGTTTCAGGATTTCAGTATTTATTCCACGGGGATGCAACTGTTAACCAAGAAATCTCCTATTCGCAGATGATAGAGCAATTTAAGGATGGAAAGGTTAAGGAAATCACTTATCAACCTGGAGATGGAGTGGTAGCCATAACTGGTACCTATAAAGAACCTCAAGAGCCAGAAAAATCAACTGAAACCAATATTCAATTCTTCGATACTACGCCAACGAAAGCTACAGGCTTTAAGTCATTGGTCTTGGGATCAGACATTACTGTTTCAGAATTAACGACTTTAGCTGCCGAGGAAAATGTGGAAATCACAGTTAAACCTCGTAGCTCTAACGGCATGTGGCTCAGTTTGCTGGTCAATTTTATTCCCTTGCTTTTCCTTGGGTTCTTCCTCTTCTCCATGATGAATCAAGGTGGAGCGGGTGGTGGTGCTAGAGGTGCCATGAATTTTGGCCGTAACAAAGCGCGCTCCATGACCAAGGATGATATCAAGGTACGCTTTTCTGATGTGGCTGGAGCCGAAGAAGAAAAGCAAGAGTTGGTGGAAGTTGTGGAATTCTTGAAGGATCCAAAACGGTACACAGCTCTTGGTGCCAGGATTCCGGCTGGTGTCCTCCTTGAAGGCCCTCCAGGAACAGGTAAAACCTTGCTAGCAAAAGCCGTTGCTGGTGAAGCAGGTGTTCCTTTCTTCTCTATTTCCGGTTCAGACTTCGTTGAGATGTTTGTCGGTGTCGGTGCCAGTCGTGTTCGGTCGCTTTTTGAAGATGCCAAGAAAGCTGCGCCAGCAATTATTTTTATCGATGAGATAGATGCCGTTGGTCGCCAACGGGGAATTGGTCTTGGCGGGGGTAATGATGAGCGCGAGCAAACCCTCAACCAGCTCTTGATTGAAATGGATGGATTTGAAGGTAATGAAGGGATTATTATCATTGCGGCAACCAACCGTAGCGATGTCCTAGACCCAGCCCTTCTTCGTCCAGGACGTTTCGACCGTAAAGTCCTTGTCGGCCGTCCGGATGTCAAAGGTCGTGAAGCTATTTTGAAAGTCCATGCACGGAACAAACCACTAGCAAGCGACGTCGATTTGAAATTGGTTGCTCAACAAACTCCAGGTTTTGTGGGTGCTGATTTGGAAAATGTTTTGAACGAAGCAGCTTTAGTTGCTGCCCGTCGCAACAAAACTAAAATTGATGCCTCTGATATTGACGAAGCAGAAGACCGTGTGATTGCAGGACCTTCTAAGAAAGATCGGACCATCTCACAACGCGAACGCGAAATGGTCGCCTACCACGAAGCAGGCCATACCATTGTTGGTCTTGTGCTGTCCAATGCACGTGAGGTCCATAAAGTGACGATAGTTCCTCGTGGTCGCGCAGGAGGCTACATGATTGCCCTGCCTAAGGAAGACCAAATGCTTCTATCAAAAGACGATATGAAGGAACAGTTGGCAGGTTTGATGGGTGGTCGTGTAGCTGAGGAAATTATTTTCAATGCCCAGACGACAGGTGCTTCAAACGACTTTGAGCAAGCGACTCAAATGGCGCGTGCCATGGTTACAGAATATGGTATGAGTGATAAGATGGGGCCAATGCAGTATGAAGGCAACCACGCTATCATGCCAGGAGTTGGAAGTCCTCAAAAATCCTTCTCTGACCAAACGGCTTATGAAATTGATGCAGAAGTTCGTGACTTGCTGAATGAAGCGCGAAACAAAGCTGCCGAAATCATCCAAGGCCATCGTGAAACACACAAACTGATTGCCGAAGCTCTTCTGAAATATGAAACCCTTGATAGCAACCAAATCAAATCTATTTATGAAACAGGTAAAATGCCTGACGAAACGGATGAAGAGGAAGCTAAGGCACTTTCCTATGATGAAGTGAAGCAAAAATTAGAAACAGAAACTAAGGAAGAATAAGTTCTTAACAAAGAGGTTTGATTCAATCTGCCTCTTTTTCTTCGCTTTTAAAATTGACAAACCGGGCCTTTAACACTGCGCACGAAAGTTCTAAAATGAAGTTAGCCACCTACGGGTATCAAAAAACATCTCAGAGAGATATAATTGTAATCACCACAACAACAATTAGAAAGACTCTGAGATGCAAAACTATTATACACCAAAAAGTA
>NZ_JBRUCW010000016.1:0-64179 GCF_053203525.1 Streptococcus rifensis
GCCTTAATGGTCTGGTATTTTCTTGTTTCTGTCATGGTTAAGTCTATCCTTTGCATGATACTAGAATAACAGATGGGACATTTTTACCTTCGACCTAACTAGGACATTATCACTTTCGAATGATAATCTATGCTGTTGCTAACTATCTAACTCGAATTATTAATGATTTCGTGGTATAATAGTAAAGGCTTGTGCCAAATTTTCGATGAAAGATCTATCATGTTAAATTACGATTATTTACAGTCTTTTTTTACAGAAATTGACTTTAAACTAAATGAACCCCTAAAATATTATACATACACAAAAGTTGGGGGAGAGGCTGATGTTCTTTTCTTTCCAAAGAACAAAATTGAACTTGCTAAAATTGTCCGGTACGCAAATGAGCAGGAGATTCCTTGGATTGTTTTAGGTAATGCCAGCAATATTATTGTTAGAGACAGAGGTATTCGTGGCTTTGTCATTATGTTTGACAAGCTTAACACCATTACGGTTAATGGTTATACCATAGAAGCAGAAGCTGGTGCCAATTTAATCCATACGACTCGAGTAGCCCTCTATCATTCATTGACGGGCTTTGAATTTGCCTGTGGCATCCCGGGGTCTGTCGGAGGCGCTGTCTACATGAATGCCGGAGCATACGGCGGTGAGATTTCAGCTATTTTGGTTTCTGCTCAATTATTAACCAAACAAGGGGAGATCATTACGGTTGATGGCCGTGACATGATGTTTGGTTATCGCCACTCGGTAGTTCAAGACACCGGTGCCATCGTTATTTCTGCTAAATTTGCTCTTAAGCCGGGTGTCTATGACGTTATCAAACAGGAAATGGCACGATTAACGCATCTCCGTGAGCTTAAACAACCCTTGGATTATCCGTCTTGTGGGTCTGTTTTCAAACGACCTCATGGTCATTTTGCGGGTCAGCTCATTATGGAAGCTGGGCTCAAAGGGTACCGTATTGGTGGTATTGAAGTCTCTGAAAAACATGCTGGTTTTATGATCAATGTGGATAACGGGACTGCTTCAGATTATGAAGAGTTGATTGCTCATGTGATTGCTACTGTTAAGGAAAAATTTGGTGTGACCCTAGAACGCGAAGTTCGAATCATTGGAGAGTCATGATGGCCGTTGGAGATATGAAAAAGGAGGATCAGTCCTTGGCTGAAAAACAACCGATTATCGCATTTAAGGATGTGTCTAAAGTCTATGAAGACAATGGAACTGTCGTCTTAAAAAATATTAATTTTGAGCTAGAAGAAGGGAAATTCTATACCTTACTGGGTGCTTCAGGATCTGGTAAATCTACAATCCTAAACATCATTGCAGGGCTTTTAGATGCCTCATCAGGGGATGTCTATCTAGATGGCAAGCGCATTAACGATGTGCCGACCAACAAACGCGACGTCCATACGGTATTCCAATCTTACGCCCTCTTTCCACATATGAATGTTTTTGAAAATGTGGCTTTTGCCTTAAAACTCCAAAAAGTGGATAAGTCTGAGATTGAAAAACGAGTCAAGGAAGCTCTCAAAATGGTCCGTCTTGATGGGTATGAAAAGCGGTCGATTCAAAAACTGTCAGGCGGTCAACGCCAACGTGTGGCCATTGCACGTGCCATTATCAACCGTCCACGCGTTGTTCTACTTGATGAGCCCTTATCAGCTCTTGACTTAAAACTTCGGACAGAGATGCAATACGAACTAAGGGAATTGCAGCAAGACTTGGGCATCACCTTTGTCTTTGTCACTCATGACCAGGAAGAAGCTCTGGCCATGTCGGACTGGATTTTTGTCATGAACGAAGGGGAAATTGTCCAATCGGGAACACCGGTGGACATTTACGATGAACCGATTAACCACTTTGTCGCAACCTTTATTGGTGAATCTAATATCTTGCCAGGTGTCATGATTGAAGACTACTTGGTAGAGTTCAATGGCAAACGCTTTGAAGCGGTTGATGGTGGGATGAAACCAAATGAATCGATTGAAGTGGTGATCCGACCAGAGGACTTGCGCATTACGCTACCGGAGGAAGGCAAACTCCAAGTAAAAGTTGATACCCAACTCTTCCGTGGCGTCCATTATGAAATTATCGCCTATGACGAACTTGGCAACGAATGGATGATTCACTCGACCCGCAAGGCTATTGTGGGAGAGGTTATCGGTCTTGATTTTGAACCGGAAGACATCCACATCATGCGTCTCAACGAGACAGAAGAAGAGTTCGATGCCCGTATCGAAGAGTACGTGGAAGTAGAAGAGCCAGAAGAAGGGTTGATCAATGCCATCGAGGAGGAACGCGATGAAGAAAACCTCTAATTGGCTATCTGTACCTTACTGGCTGTGGTTGGCGCTTTTTGTCTTTATCCCACTAGCTTTGATCGTATGGCAGTCCTTCTTTGACATTCATGATAACTTTACCTTGGAGAACTATAAGACTTATTTTACGTCACCCAATGCGACCTATCTCAAGATGAGCCTTAACTCAGTCCTCTACGCAGCTATTATTACAGCAGTCACACTCTTGATTGCCTATCCGACGGCTTATTTCTTAACCAAACTCAAGCACAAGCAACTCTGGCTCATGCTCATTATCTTACCGACCTGGGTCAACCTCTTGCTCAAGGCCTATGCCTTTATCGGGATTTTTGGTAATAGCGGAGCTGTCAACAGCTTCCTTGGTTTCATGGGCATTGCCCCTCAGCAGATTCTCTTTACAGACTTTGCCTTTATCTTTGTTGCAGCCTATATTGAGATTCCCTTTATGATTCTGCCGATTTTTAATGTACTTGATGACATGGATCCAAATCTGATTTCAGCTAGTCGTGACTTAGGTGCCAATAACTGGCAGACCTTTACCAAGGTGATTTTTCCCTTGTCCATGAATGGGGTGCGCTCTGGGATTCAGGCGGTCTTTATCCCGTCACTTAGTCTGTTTATGCTGACACGCTTGATAGGTGGCAACCGTGTGATTACGCTGGGTACAGCCATTGAACAACATTTCCTCACCACCCAAAACTGGGGGATGGGGTCAACCATTGGTGTTGTTCTGATTCTGACCATGCTCCTGATCATGTGGGCGACGAAAGAGAGGGCTGACCGATGAAAAAATTTGCCAACCTTTATTTAGCCCTTGTTTTTCTCATTCTTTACCTGCCAATTTTTTATTTGATCTACTATGCATTTAATAGCGGTGGGGATATGAATGGTTTCCAAGGTTTTACTTGGGAACATTTCCAGGCTGTCTTTGGCGATAGCCGTTTGATGGTGATTGTAGCTCAAACTTTTCTTTTAGCTTTCCTGAGTTCCCTGATCGCTACAGCGATTGGGACCTTTGGTGCTATCTACATCTATCAGGCCAAACGTAAACTACGTGACGGTTTCTTATCTGCCAATAACATCTTGATGGTAGCGCCCGATGTCATGATTGGTGCGGCTTTCCTCATTCTCTTTACCATGATTGGGTTTCAGTTAGGCTTTGTCTCTGTTTTGCTGAGTCACGTGGCTTTTTCCATCCCGATTGTGGTCTTGATGGTCTTGCCACGCCTCAAAGAGATGAATGCAGACATGATTTCAGCAGCCTATGATTTGGGAGCTAGTCACCGCCAGATGTTTCAAGAAATCATGCTGCCCTATTTGACACCAGCGATTATTGCAGGCTATTTCATGGCCTTTACCTATTCCTTGGATGACTTTGCAGTGACCTTCTTTGTCACTGGTAATGGTTTTTCGACGCTCTCTGTTGAGATATACTCACGGGCACGCCAAGGGATTTCTCTTGAAATCAATGCTTTATCTGCTCTGGTCTTCCTGTTTTCAATCGTATTAGTCATCGGCTATTACTTTATTTCACGTGAGAAGGAGGAAGCCTAATGCGTCGATTTGTATCCTTTTTTGCTGGTATTTTAGCTATTATTCTTATCCTTTGGGGAATTAGTGCTGCCATGACGGCTCAAAAAGATTCTGGTAGCACTGGTAAGCTGGTTATTTACAACTGGGGGGATTATATTGATCCTGACCTCCTCGATGAATTCACTGCCGAAACAGGCATCCAGGTCGATTATCAGACCTTTGATTCTAACGAGTCCATGTACACCAAGATCAAACAAGGTGGTACCACATATGATATTGCTGTACCTTCTGAATACATGATTTCTAAGATGATCGAAGAAGACATGCTCTTGCCCATTGACCACAGCCAAATCACAGGCATGGAAAATCTGGGCGAAGAATTTGTTGATCAATCCTTTGACCCCAACAATAAATATTCCATTCCTTACTTCTGGGGGACTTTAGGGATTATCTACAATACTAGCATGGTCGAAGAAGAACCGCTGGAGTGGGAAGACCTCTGGAAGGAGGAATACCGCAACAAGATCATGCTGATTGATGGTGCCCGCGAAGGGATGGGGATTGGTCTCCAAACCCTTGGTTACAGCCTCAACTCAGATGATCCTGCTCAACTCCAAGAGGCAGCTGATAAGCTCTACGACCTCACGCCAAACATCAAAGCGATTGTTGCTGATGAGATTAAGGGCTATATGATTCAAGAAGAAGCTGCTGTCGCCGTTAGCTTCTCTGGGGAAGCCAGCGAGATGCTTGATGGTAACGAAAACTTGGTTTACGTTGTACCGTCAAAAGGGAGCAACCTCTGGTTTGACAACATCGTGATTCCAAAGACGGCTAAAAACATCGAGGGGGCTCACGCCTTCATTAACTTTATGTTGCGACCCGAGAATGCTCTACGAAATGCAGAGTATGTTGGCTATTCAACACCTAACAATGTCGCAAAAGACATGTTAGATGAGGAAACCCGTGAGGATCAGGCCTTTTACCCAAGTGGCGAAACCCTAGATAATCTTGAAGTCTACGATAACCTTGGTAAGGAATTACTGGGGGATTACAATGACCTCTACCTGCAGTTCAAAATGTATCGGAAATAATTTAAAAATGGAAGAAACAAAACAAGAATTTCAATATGTCTCACGTTCTATCATAGTATCTGTCCTAAGAGGAATCTTCGTAGGTGTCGTGGTTGGACTAGTAGTCAGTTTGTTTAGACTCTTTATTCATCAAGGGTTTGACTGGGTCGTTCATCTCTATGCATTAGCACGACAAAATCTGTTCGTGCTTTTTGCTATTGTCACAGGATATATCATCTTAACTGGCGTTCTAGCCTATCTGACGAAAGGCGAAAGTGCTGTCAAAGGTTCAGGAATTCCTCAGGTTGAGGGTGAGCTCAAGGGTCTAATGGATTCCAATTGGTGGAATATTTTGTGGCGAAAATTTATCGGCGGTGTCTTAGCCATCTCTAGCGGTCTCATGTTGGGTCGGGAAGGCCCCTCGATTCAACTAGGAGCTATGACTGGTAAGGGATTAGCCCGCTACCTTAAATTGTCTCCTATGGAAACACGAGTACTCATCGCCAGTGGAGCAGCTGCAGGATTATCAGCAGCTTTCAACGCTCCCATTGCAGGCCTCCTTTTTGTGGTAGAAGAAGTCTACCGTCACTTTTCGCGCTTAGTCTGGATTACAACCTTAACGGCAAGTCTTGTTGCCAATGCAGTGTCTCTTTGGATGTTTGGTTTAACGCCGATTTTGCAACTTCCGATGGCTATTCCTGCCTTAAAACTCAGTCAATACTGGTTATTAATCCTCGCAGGAATCATTTTAGGGGTAGCTGGGTATCACTACGAACGTGTGATTTTAGCTATGCCAAATGTTTATGAAAACCTTGGTAAGTTTTTACGACTGCCCGTCAAATGGTATCCCTTGTTGCCATTTGCCCTTATCCTTCCTGTCGGTTATTTTCTGCCAGAACTATTGGGAGGTGGGCATGAGCTGATTATGCACCTTCCCCATGCTAACTTTGGATTCTGGGCCCTTCTTTTGCTTTTTGTCATCCGTTTTGTTCTTAGTATGCTTAGCTATGGCTCTGGCTTGCCTGGTGGTATTTTCTTGCCAATCCTAGCTTTAGGATCCCTTTTAGGCTTACTGATTGGGTCTATTTTTGAACAAGTTGGCATAGTGACTTCAGCTGACTTGCCGCTATTCATTGTCATTGGGATGGCAGGCTATTTTGGGGCAATATCAAAAGCCCCCCTAACAGGTATTATCCTTGTGACAGAGATGGTTGGGGATATGCGCCAGCTTATGCCACTTGGACTGGTTACCCTTTCGGCCTATATCGTGATGGATCTTCTCAAGGGCGCACCTATTTACGAAGCGATGCTAGAGCGCATGCTTCCAGAGCATGCCAATGAAACTTCTAAGGCCACTTACATTGAAATTCCCGTTTCTGAGAAAATTGCAGGCCAGCGTGTCTGCGACCTGAATCTCCCAGAAGGTGTCCTCATCACAGGGCAAATCAATCACGGACGCTCAGAAATCGTCCATGGACAAACGGTCTTGTACCTAGGAAATACTATTCACCTAGTTGTTCGAACGCATCAAATGGATGCAGTTAAAGCATTGCTTCTGGATTGAGACGGAGAATAGTGTTAAATGACCTGTAAAAGACAAGGTTTAGAGGCCTTGTCTTTTGTGGTATAATGGGGAAAATAGCATATTCACTCACCAGACACCAATTGTCTAGTTGAAAAACAAGGCTTTTCTCGCTTTTTGTCCTTGTTTTGTAAATAGAGTTTGTTAGACTGAGTGGGAAAGGAGGCATCATGAACCAAGAAAAAATAGGTCTTTTTCTGAGAGAACTAAGACTAGAAAAAGGGTTGACCCAGGAACAACTCGCAGAACAATTTGCTGTATCGAATCGGACAGTATCTCGTTGGGAAAATGGGGTCAATATGCCTGATTTGGGATTGCTGATTGAGATTGCACATTTTTATAAAATAGAAATTAACGAGCTCATTGATGGAGAAAGGGAAAGCGAGATGAAACAAAATGAACTTGACGCGACACTTGAAAAAGTAGCAGCCTATGCCGATCATGCTAAAAAGAACTATCGTCATAGAATACGAAAAACAGTTGGGTATGGCTTTACCTTATTTGGTTTTTCTTAATCATCGCCTTTCTAGCCATGATGCCAACTGAGAGCAGCTGGGGGAGCGTTTACTCTGTCATTGGAACATTTTTTATCTCTATTGGTCTTGCTTTTGCCCTTGCTGTAAAATCATTTTGGAAAAGGATCTTGATTTCATTCTCAGCTTTTGTGTCCATAATCGCTGTCCTCGTTTATGCCGATTACCTTGGTGTGAAACACCAAAATCAAGTGCCTCGTTTTGCCTATTCAAAAATCTATTACGGCGGAAGTGATTATGTCATCTATCACTCATTTTTCTACACAGCAGTCTATAACATCGAAACAAAGGATGTTGAAATCGTGGATGCCAAAGAGGTTGAGATGCATGAACCTGAAGAAAACAAATAGATACAGGGGTAATCATGATTACTAGAAGTATTGAAGTACAAGATTTAGAACCGATTTATCAGCTATACAGTCAAGAAGGGTGGAAAACCTATACCACTGAAATGATTGAACGATTAGTGGACAATTCCTACTGGATCATTGTAGAAGATAAGGGTGAGGTGTGTGGATTTGTAAGATACATTACAGATCATGTCTTAAGCATTTATCTTTGTGAAATCGTTGTTGCTCAGAATAGACGTCGACGAGGCGTTGGGCAAATGCTCATCGAAGCTATCTTTCAAACGCATCCGGGACTTCGTATGGATTTATCGTCCTTTGAAGATGACTTTTATGAGCAGTTGGATTTTAGATCCATTGGAACAGCCTATCGTAAATATGGGGCTGAATAAGAAGTAATAGGGAGAATCGTATGAAAATAGCCGTCATTCAAGCTTCCACACAAGCTGAAAAGAATAGTTTGCTCTATGAAACAACTAAAAAAGTCGTTAGAAAATATGATTACGAGGTATTAAACTTTGGAGTACTTCCATCAGACACTACTAACTATTCGTACACAGAAATCGCTTTTTTAATTGCTCTGTTACTCAATAGTGATGTCGTAGATTTTATCATCACAGGCTGTTCTTCTGGACAAGGAATGAACATGGCTTGTAATACGTTGCCAGGGACCTTATCAGGTTTTATCCAAACTCCTCAAGATGCCTATTTGTTTGGAAGAATAAACGATGGTAATGTGGCTAGTCTGTCGCTTGGATTAGGTTTTGGTTGGCTAGGTGAGCTCAATCTTGAATATACCCTAGAGAAATTATTTGATGGCGATTTTGGTATAGGCTACCCAGAAGATGCTGCAAAAAGAAACGAAAGCAACCGCGTTAAGCAGTTCAATGCACTCTCAAAATATCATCTGATTGATGTAATGAAGAAACTGGACACTGACTTTTTAACAAAAATTCTTTCTAAAGAAGATGTTATACAGTATATTATCCATCATTCGACCCAAGACGATTTGGTTGATTATCTAAAAACTCAGCTTAACAGCCTAAAGCTAAACGTCTAGAAAGGGAATTATGTCCTCATTGTCCAAAATAGACCTGTCAAATCAGCAAGAAATCAACAAAGGCTATTCTCCAGAAAAGAAGTACAAGCTAGTTGATGATAAAGCCTATTTCTTAAAGGTATCCCCTCTATCTTTTACAGAACGCAAACAATTAGAGCTGAAATACCTGAGCGATCTATCCTGCAAAACACTCAAACGAGCTCAGCTGTTAGATGTTGCATTTGAAAAAAATCACATTCTTAGCCTATACGACTGGATTGATGGAGAAGACTTTAGGGATGTTGCAGATAGACTAACTTCCCAAGAACTGTATCAATATGGCGTTCAAGCAGGTCAGATGTTAACGATTATCCATGATATTTCTATTGATGAAGAACGACCTGATTGGGCAAGACACTATAAGGCTAAAATTGACCGAAAAATAGAGGCTTTCAACCAGGTCAAGGAGTTGTTTCCAGATGGCGATGTCTTCATTGATTTCATTATGAACAATAAACATTTGCTTGACAATCGCCCGCAAAGCTTGTGTCACGGAGACTACCATGTGGGTAATTTGATGATCAAAAAAACGTCTAAAGAACTGGTCATTATTGACTTTGGCAGCTTAGAAATTGGCGACCCCATTGAAGAATTCAATCGCATGATATGGAATGCCCAACTTTCAGAAGAGTTTGCGACAGGGTTTATCCATGGTTATTTTAAGGGAAAAGAAATCCCAGAAAATTTTTGGGGTCTAATGGGGCTCTACATGGCGACTGACGTGATTGGCTCCATTCCTTGGGCTGTACCTTTTGGCGATGAACAAGTAAAAACCATGCTTACAAGAGCAGAAGCGGTGCTGGCTTGGTACCAGAATTTTGATACGATCATGCCGAGTTTTTATCAGGGATAAATCAATGGTTTCTTATCCCGTACTAGCTTATGGTATAATAAGAACCACCAATGCTATGAAGGAGTTTCCATGGTTTTATCAAAGAAAAAAGCCCGCCACGTCATTGAAGAGATTATCGCCCTTTTTCCAGATGCGCAACCTAGTCTGGATTTTAAAAACCATTATGAGTTGTTGATCGCGGTCATGCTGTCAGCCCAAACGACCGATGCAGCAGTCAATAAAGCAACCCCTGCCTTATTTGAACGCTTTCCAACTCCTCAAGCGGCGGCAGCAGCAACACCATCTGACATTGCGCCTTATATTGCTAAACTTGGGCTATACCGTAACAAGGCCAAGTTTATGCATGAGCTTTCTGTTCAGTTAATTGAGCGATTTAATGGTGTTGTCCCTCAGACCCGAGAAGAGTTGGAGAGTTTGCCTGGTATCGGGAGGAAAACAGCTAATGTCGTCATGTCTGTTGGCTTTGGCATTCCAGCCTTCGCTGTTGATACCCATGTGTCCCGTATTTGCAAGCACCACCAGATTGTTAAGCAATCGGCTACACCGCTTGAAATCGAAAAGCGTGTCATGGATGTCTTACCACCAGAATTATGGTTGCCAGCTCATCAGGCTATGATTTATTTTGGACGTGCCATTTGCCACCCCAAAAATCCAGAATGTGACCAATATCCGCAATTGTATCATTTTGAAGATTTATAAAGCAGTCGTTAGAAAGGTAACCATCTTGAGGTTAGATAAATTTATTGTGGCTGTTGGGGCTGGTTCCCGCAGTCAGGCCAAGGCCATGGTCAAGGCCAAACGGTTAACAGTTAATGGGCAAGTGGCTAAAAAGTCGGATATGAAAATCGATCCTGAGAAAGACAGTGTCTGCTTGGATGGTCAAGAGCTTGTCTATACAGCATTTGACTACATCATGCTCAACAAACCAGCTGGTGTCATCTCAGCAACAGAAGATGCGCGTGAGCGAACAGTTCTTGACCTTTTGCCTGATCGCTACCAGCGCGTGACACCTGTCGGTCGATTAGATAAGGATACTGTTGGGTTATTGCTCTTGACCAATGACGGTCAGCTCAATCATAATCTCTTGTCGCCTAAAAAGCACGTCGATAAGTGTTATGAAGTGACCTTGGAAAAAACCTGCCTCCCAGAAGCCATTGCAGCGATGAAGACAGGTGTGACTCTGGATGATGACTACCAATGTCTGCCAGCAGAATTGACGATTTTGTCCGATCATTTGGTTCATCTGACGATTCAGGAGGGTAAATTCCATCAGGTGAAACGCATGTTTTTAGCCCTTGGCAATAAGGTTACCCACCTGAAGCGCCTTCGAATGGGCAGCTTAACCTTAGATCCATCACTTGAGGAGGGTGATTTCCGCCTTCTTACAGAAGAAGAAGTAACCAGACTTCAAAAAAACAGCAACTAAACAAATGTTCGTTTATAACGAATGTTTGTTTTTATTTTTCCTTCTTTAATTTTAAATAACGGACGTTTGCGTTAAAATAAAGAATGGAAGCGTGGAAAACACGTAGCGATGCCAATTTCATAAGGCATAGGTAGGTCATTAAATGAATTGAGGTAGAGTAAATGAACTACGATTCACCCGTTTTTGACTATGAAGATATCCAACTAATCCCTAATAAATGTATCGTTAAAAGCCGTTCTGAGGCGGATACATCTGTGGTATTTGGTGGCCACACCTTCAAGCTACCAGTTGTTCCAGCAAACATGCAAACCATTTTAAATGAAGAGCTAGCAGAAGAGCTAGCTAAAAATGGTTATTTTTACATCATGCACCGCTTTGATGAAGAGGGTCGCAAGCCTTTTATTGCTAAAATGCACGCTCAAGGTTTGATCGCCTCCATCTCCGTAGGTGTTAAGGACTATGAGTATGACTTTGTGACTTCTCTGAAAGACGATGCCCCTGAATTTATCACTATTGATATCGCTCACGGCCATTCTGACTCGGTCATTAACATGATCAAGCACATTAAAGCAGAATTACCAGAAACCTTTGTCATTGCAGGGAATGTCGGGACACCTGAAGCGGTTCGTGAATTGGAAAATGCTGGCGCTGATGCAACTAAGGTCGGCATCGGTCCTGGTAAGGTTTGTATCACTAAAGTGAAGACCGGCTTTGGTACAGGTGGTTGGCAACTAGCTGCCCTTCGTCTTTGTGCCAAAGCTGCGCGTAAACCAATCATTGCCGACGGTGGGATCCGCACGCATGGAGACATTGCCAAGTCTGTTCGCTTTGGTGCTAGCATGGTTATGATTGGTTCCCTCTTTGCCAGCCACAATGAGAGCCCAGGCGAAACAATTGAAGTTGATGGCAAAGAGTTTAAAGAATATTACGGCTCTGCCTCACAATTCCAAAAAGGCGAATACAAGAACGTTGAAGGTAAGAAAATCCTGATGCCAACCAAGGGCAGCATCTTTGATACCTTAACCGAAATGCAACAAGATTTGCAGTCTTCGATTTCCTACGCTGGTGGTCGTGATTTAGAAAGCTTGACAACCGTTAACTATGTCATTGTTAAAAATTCTATCTGGAACGGGGATAGCATTTAAGAAGGGACCACGCATGGCGTGGTTCTTTTTGTGATCCTTTAGATGTATTATATAGAAGAAAAAAAGAAAATCCTTGACACACTTTTAAAAATAGTTTACTATCTATTGGAGTTTACTAAGAAAAGGGATAAGAACTTGACAACTGCAACCAAAGCAAAAACAACTAAGAAAAAGACGAGTAAAGGCTCGCCAAAGAAAAACCTTGTCATCGTGGAGTCACCTGCCAAGGCGAAAACGATCGAGAAATATTTAGGCCGCAACTACAAGGTTGTGGCTTCTGTTGGCCATATCCGTGACCTGAAAAAGTCATCGATGTCCATCGATTTTGAGAACAATTATGAGCCAGAGTATATCAATATCCGTGGTAAAGGACCATTGATTAATGACTTGAAAAAAGAGGCGAAAAAAGCTAGTAAAGTCTATCTCGCCAGTGACCCGGATAGAGAAGGAGAAGCCATTTCTTGGCATTTGGCTCATATCCTCAAGCTCGATCTTGACGATAAAAACCGAGTGGTCTTCAATGAAATCACGAAAGATGCGGTCAAAAGTGCCTTTAAAGAGCCTCGGTCCATTGACCAAGACTTGGTCGATGCCCAACAAGCTCGCCGGGTGCTTGACCGGATCGTGGGCTACTCTATCTCTCCTATTCTCTGGAAAAAGGTCAAAAAAGGTCTTTCTGCTGGTCGGGTGCAATCTGTTGCCCTTAAACTAATCATTGATCGGGAAAATGAGATTAAGGCCTTCAAGCCAGAAGAATACTGGACTATTGATGCCACCTTTAAAAAGGGAACCAAGTCTTTCCAAGCTAATTTTCACGGGGTAGACGGTAAAAAACTTAAACTGGAAAGCAATGATCTGGTCAAAGAAGTTCTAGCTCGTTTGACTTCTGATGAGTTTACGGTTGATCAGGTTGAGAAGAAAGAGCGTCGCCGCAATGCACCATTGCCTTATACAACCTCTACGCTACAGATGGATGCGGCTAACAAGATTAATTTTAGAACCCGTAAAACCATGATGGTTGCCCAGCAGCTTTATGAGGGGATTAACCTCGGTAGTGGCAGTCAGGGTCTGATTACCTATATGCGTACAGACTCGACCCGTATCAGCCCTGTGGCGCAAGGCGAAGCAGCAAGCTTTATCACAGAGCGTTTTGGGGCCAATTATTCCAAGCACGGTAGCCGTGTCAAAAATGCTGGTGGCGCTCAAGATGCCCACGAGGCCATTCGTCCGTCAAACGTTTTTCAAACACCAGAAAGTATCGCTAAGTACCTGGATAAGGATCAACTTAAACTCTACACCCTCATCTGGAATCGCTTTGTAGCCAGTCAGATGACCGCAGCTGTTTTTGATACCATGAAGGTTAGCCTTTCGCAAAATGGCGTGACGTTTACTGCAAATGGGAGTCAGGTCAAGTTTAATGGGTATTTGGCCGTCTACAATGATAACGATAAAGACAAGATGTTGCCCGAAATGGCAGTTGGTGATATCGTAAAACGGATCAATACCAAACCAGAGCAGCATTTCACCCAACCACCAGCCCGCTTTTCAGAAGCAACCCTGATTAAAGCGCTCGAAGAAAACGGTGTTGGACGACCTTCTACCTACGCACCTACCCTTGAAACCATTCAGCGCCGCTATTATGTCAAGCTGGCTGCTAAACGCTTTGAACCAACGGAGTTAGGTGAAATCGTCAACCAACTGATTGCGGAATTCTTCCCAGATATTGTGAACATTACCTTTACGGCTGAGATGGAGCAGAAGCTTGATGATGTTGAAATTGGTAAGGAGCAATGGCAAAAAGTCATCGATGAATTCTACCAACCGTTTTCGAAGGAACTAACCAAGGCTGAAGCTGAAATGGAGAAGATCCAAATTAAGGATGAACCAGCGGGATTTGACTGTGATGAGTGCGGTCATCCTATGGTCATCAAACTCGGTCGATTTGGTAAATTCTATGCCTGCAGCAATTTCCCTGACTGTCGCAATACCAAGCAGATCACCAAAGAGATTGGTGTGGTCTGCCCAACCTGTGGTCAAGGTCAAGTGATTGAGCGTAAGAGCAAACGCAACCGCGTCTTCTATGGTTGTGACCGCTATCCAGCCTGCGACTTTACCTCTTGGGATAAACCTGTGGGACGGTCTTGTCCGAAATCGGGACACTTCCTTGTTGAAAAAGCTGTCCGTGGTGGCGGCAAACAGGTCTTATGTTCTGATGCCGAATGTGATTACAAAGAAATTATCGTGAAATAAGCAAAATCGCCATTGGGTACTTTCCGTTATAATGGCGATTTTAATTTCTTTCCGTTTTAATGGATATTTTTAAAAAATGCCTGTATAATAGAAAGTGTAAAAGGAGAAAGTGATGATGTATTTAGCTCTTATCGGTGATTTTGTAAAGTCCAAGGAAATAGATGACCGCTATGACATTCAAAGACGCCTCAAAGAAACCTTAACGGTTCTAAACGAGAAATATAAGGAGCATCTGGTCTCTCTCATGAGTATAACCCTTGGAGATGAGTTTCAAGGTCTTTTTCAATTGACTTGTCCTATTTTTCAACTGATTGATGAGTTGACTGTGGCTCTATCGCCCTACGCGATTCGTTTCGGTCTAGGTATTGGTGACATCGTGACAGCCATTGATCCTCAGCAGAGTATCGGTGCCGATGGTCCTGCTTATTGGCGTGCTAGAGCCGCTATCGAAACCGTCCATACCAAAAATGATTATGGCAACACCACAATAGCCATAGATTTTGGGGATGAGAAGGATAATCAGATCGGTAACGCTCTGATAGCGTCTTCTGACTACATCAAAGCCAGCTGGCGTTCGAGTCAAGAAGAGATTTTCAAGGCATTGTTAGAGCGCGGGATTTATCAGGAATCGTTTGAACAAAACGTTTTGGCAGACGAACTGGGTCTGCACGAAAGTGCTTTTAGCAAACGTCTCAAAAGCAGTGGCCTCAAAGTTTACTGGAGGTCTCGCTTAGCCCTTCAAGAACTAATTAGAAATAGAGAAGGAGACTGTTAATGCTTCTAGTAACTGAAATTCTCCAACACCCTGTCTTCGTTGCGCTATTGAGCTGCCATTTTCTATCAGATTATCATTTACAGAATCAATCCATGGCGGATCAAAAAGAGAAGGATAAAAAATTTCTGACTAAGCATCTAGGTCATGTTTTCTGGCCTTTGCTAGTCGTTGGTAGCGTTGTTCCCTCTCTCTATGGGCAATTGCTCCTTGTTTTTATTAGCCACGCGCTCATTGATTTTTTGAAGCCTTATGTCAAAAAATTGCTCAAACTTTCTGACAGCTTGACCTTTACCTTGGATCAATTGCTTCATATCGCTATTCTTTTTAGTGTCACTTGGCATGTTCTTAGCGCTGAGATAAGCGTAGCTAACCTCTTCCTCTCTTGGACAGATGGCCTTCGTTTAGTCCTGTTTTTCTTAATGATCACCAAACCTGCTAATGTGGCCTTCAGGGTATATTTTAGCAAATACCAACCAGCAAAGGTGGTATGGAAAAACGGTCAAATCGGCCAGAAAAAGGACGAGCATGTCACGATGCAAGGAGCAGGAGCGACGATTGGAAATCTAGAACGGATTGTCATGGGAATTTGCATTATTTTCGGCCAGTTTGCCTCAATCGGTCTAGTCTTTACAGCCAAATCCATTGCCCGTTACAATAAAATTTCGGAAGACCCAGCCTTTGCTGAATATTACTTAATCGGGTCTTTGTTTAGTATTCTATCCGTCTTAATAGCGTCTTGGCTATGTTTCATTATCTAAAAGAAAGAAAACGATAATTGTTATGAAATTTAAAATGTTTAATGCCACTCCTGAAGAAAGACAAATCGCTGTCAATTGGGGGAAAGCGCAAAATGTCGATATTGTAACAACCCCTCACCTTTTAACAAAGGATGAAGTACCTGGTTTAGCAGGCATTGATGGGATTATCAATTTGCAAATCGGTCAATTGGATCCCGAGCTTTATCCTGCCTTCAATCAGCTGGGCATCAAACAGATTGCTCAGCGCGGGGCGGGTACGGACATGTACAATATGGCTTTAGCCAGTGCCAACGACATCATTATTACCAATGTTCCTAGCTATTCTCCGGAATCTATCGCTGAGTTCGCTTTGACCCTTGCTTTGCAATTGATTCGTAAAACAGAGGATATTCGGCTTCGGATTGAAGCGCATAATTTCCGCTGGGAAAATGTGATTTGTGGACGAGTTTTAGGTCAAATGACGGTTGCTATCCTAGGAACTGGTCGTATCGGACAAGCTACTGCGAAAATGTTTAAAAGCGTTGGCTGTCGTGTTGTTGGTTACGACCTTTACCCTTCAGAACAGATGGAGGACATCATTGAATACAAAGACTCCATTATTGAGGCAGTTGAGGAGGCAGATGTGATTTCACTCCATATGCCACCAAGTCCTGAAACCCACCATCTTTTTGACAAAGCCATGTTTGAACGTCTTAAACCAGATGCTATTTTAATCAATACAGCCAGAGGTGCACTGATCAACACAGAGGACCTTTTAGAGGCTTTGGATCTTGGACTATTGGCAGGAGCAGGCATCGATACTTATGAGTTTGAAGCTCCTTATATCCCCAAAGATTGGACAGATCAACCGCTCGAAGACCAAACCTTTGAAGCCTTAATCCATCATCCTAAAGTGATTTATACACCGCATGTGGCTTACTTTACTGATGAAGCTGTGAAAAATTTAGTCGAAGGCGCTTTAAATGCAACCCTTGATATTGTAAAAACAGGGACAACACAAAATCGGGTCAACTAGGTATAAAGAAGTCGTAGTCGCAAGACGGCGACTTTTTTGGTATAATCAGGAAGTATCAAAATTAATCTTCAAGAAATTATTGGGAGTTAGACAAAATTGATAACCAGCGAGATTCGCTTTTATCATTCTAGCTCCACAGGGCTGTAAAAGGTGATGAAATCAGTGAATTAGAGGCCACTCAGTAATCGGCTCGTTGCTGCTGAAGCACCTAATGATCTGTGCAGGGGTAACGCTAAAACAAGCATAGCCAAAGGGTGTTACACCCAACCCTGTGTCTAGTATAACTGATTGCAAAACCATCAGAAGGCTAGCATTTCTGTTCCAACCTCCCTGCTTTCTCAAGAAGAATAGAAAGATTTGAGCTAGGGTTTCCTAGCAAAGAGGTATTAGTGCATGTCTCAATCTTATATCAGTGTGATTGGAGCTGGTCTTGCCGGTTCTGAAGCAGCTTACCAAATTGCCAAACGTGGCATTCCCGTGAAGTTGTACGAAATGCGTGGGGTCAAACCGACACCTCAACACAAGACAGACAATTTTGCGGAGTTAGTTTGTTCCAATTCTTTCCGTGGTGATAGCTTAACCAACGCCGTTGGTCTGCTGAAAGAAGAAATGCGCCGCTTGGACTCGATCATCCTTCGAAACGGTGAAGCCCACCGAGTGCCAGCAGGTGGAGCAATGGCAGTGGACCGCGAAGGTTACGCAGAAGCTGTGACAGCTGAAATTCATAATCACCCACTGATCGAAGTTATTCGTGCAGAAATCACAGAGTTGCCAACCGATGTCATTACCGTTATCGCAACAGGTCCTCTGACGTCAGATGCCTTGGCCGCTAAAATTCATGCCTTCAACGATGGCGACGGTTTTTATTTCTACGATGCGGCAGCGCCGATTATTGATGTCAATACTATCGATATGAGCAAGGTTTATCTAAAGTCCCGTTATGATAAGGGCGAAGCTGCTTATCTCAACTGTCCGATGACCAAGGAAGAATTCATGGCTTTCCATGAAGCCTTGACCACAGCAGAAGAAGCACCGCTGAATTCCTTTGAAAAAGAAAAATACTTCGAAGGTTGTATGCCGATCGAAGTTATGGCCAAGCGCGGTATTAAAACCATGCTCTATGGTCCGATGAAGCCAGTCGGACTGGAATACCCTGAGGACTTTGAAGGACCACGAGATGGTGACTTTAAAACGCCTTACGCTGTCGTTCAACTTCGTCAGGACAATGCTGCAGGATCTCTTTACAACATGGTTGGTTTCCAAACCCATCTCAAATGGGGCGAGCAAAAACGTGTTTTTCAGATGATTCCAGGCCTTGAGAATGCAGAATTTGTCCGTTACGGTGTGATGCACCGCAATTCCTATATGGATTCACCAAACCTTCTCAACCAAGCCTTCCAATCTAAAAAACAAAGCAATCTCTTCTTTGCGGGACAAATGACAGGTGTTGAGGGCTATGTCGAGTCTGCAGCAAGCGGTCTTGTCGCCGGTATCAATGCTGCGCGCCTCTTCAATGGCGAAGAACCTATCTTCTTCCCTGAAACAACAGCTATTGGTAGTCTGCCTTATTACGTTACGCATACAGAGAGCAAGCATTTCCAACCCATGAATGTCAATTTTGGTATTATCAAGGAGCTTGAAGGCCCTCGGATTCGTGATAAGAAAGCACGCTATGAAGCCATTGCAGAACGAGCACTCAATGACTTAGAGACATACCTTAACATTTAAAGGAGTGGTTTCTCTAAAGTATTCTTACTATAAACACTAAAATAAACTTGTGATAGAAGTATCTCGAGTTTATTTTTATTCTCAAGATGTAAGAAGTAATTCTACATCAATATCTATTTAACAAAATTAATTTCAACGGAAAATTAAAAAAATTTTTAAACTCATTTCACAAAGTTTTTAAGCTAAAAGCATAGAGGACAGGGAATCAAGAAAAACATTGTGAAAAAACAGGCAAGCAAAATAGTTGACAAATCGGAAAATGATTTAGTTAACCTTGACAAGACAATGTGAATGCGTTATCATATAAGTATAAAAAAATTAAGGGGACTATCTATGAAACTCATTGGAATTGTCGGTACAAATTCTGCCAAGTCAACAAACCGTCAGTTACTTCAGTACATGCAAAAACGCTTTGCTGATAAGGCTGAGATCGAATTAGTCGAAATCAAAGAATTGCCGATTTTTGACAAACCAGCAGACCGTGTTCTTCCTGATAATGTGAAAGAACTCGTTGAAAAATTAGAAGAAGCTGATGGTGTCATTATTGGTACGCCTGAATACGACCATTCTATTCCAGCTGTTTTGATGAATGCACTAGCATGGGTATCCTATGGAGTTTACCCAATGGCAAATAAACCTGTCATGATTACTGGCGCTTCTTATGGAACATTAGGCTCTTCACGTGCTCAATTACAGTTGCGTCAAATCTTAAATGCTCCAGAATTAAAAGCAACGGTTTTACCAGACGAGTTTCTTTTGTCTCATTCTCTTCAAGCTTTTAACTCAGAAGGTGATTTGAATGATATTGAAACTAGTCAGAAATTAGATGCTATCTTTGACGATTTTCGTCTTTTTGTTAAAATGACTGAGAAACTGTCTAATGCCAAAGATTTGTTACGTAAAGAAGCCGAAAACTTTGATTGGGAATCTTTAGATTAGAAGTAGTGTCGCGTTAGTAATTTCAGAGAAATCAAATTGCTTACTAACCACGTTCACAAAGGAGAAACTGAGATGAAATTTGTTGCAATCGTCGGCTCAAATGCTGAACAATCATACAACCGCATGCTCTTGCAATTTATGCAGCGCCATTTTAAAGTTAAATGCGAAATTGAATTGTTGGAAATCAAAGATGTCCCAATGTTCAACCAAGACGAGGATCAAACGGATAGCTTTGCCATTCGTTACCTATACAATAAAATTACACGTGCGGATGGTGTCATTATTGCTACACCTGAGCACAATTATACCATCACACCAGCCTTAAAGAGCACATTAGAGTGGTTATCTTACAAGATTCATCCCCTTGAAAACAAGCCAGTCATGATTGTTGGGGCGTCTTACTATGATCAAGGAACTTCTCGTGCGCAAGTCCACTTACGTAAAATCTTGGAGGCACCAGGTGTCAATGCCTACACCCTTCCAGGAAACGAATTCCTTCTTGGTAAAGCGAAAGAAGCTTTTGACCTCAATGGTGATATCACCAATGAAGGTACGATTAACTTCCTTGAAACTTGCTTGGATAACTTTATGAAATATGTTGATGTGGTATCTGCTTTGAAAAAACCAAAACCTATTGCACCAGAAGACTTAGATTGTACACAACCTATCGCAACAACTGTTCGAGGAATCGATCCTGATGATCCAGATTGGTTGGAAAAAGCGTCAAAACAGGTAAACGCTGTTGAAGGTAATACCTATGTAAAATTGAGCAATGGTCTTTTAACGGTTGATCAATTGGATATGTTCCTTAATGCCATGCCATTTGAATTAACCTTTGCGGATGATAACAACCAATTCTTGTACTATAATAATAAGCATCAAGAAGCGTCGACTATGCTTGGTAAGCGTGTCAAAGAGCAGGTCGGTAGTCGGATGCGAACCATTCATGGTACTCTTCCGCCAGCTCGTATGAAGAACGTGGAATGGGTTATCGGAACGCTTCGTAATGGTAATCAAGAATATGTCCGTACCATTGTTCCTGGAACACCACCAGAAATTATCAACACCCATAACTATCAAGCCATGTATTACCCAGATGGTTCCTACGCTGGTATCAATGAAATCATCTTTAACTTCAAACCATGGTTGGATTGGTATTTAGAAGCTACTGGACATCGTTTAGTGGGGGGGACTCCTGCTCCTGTTATCCCTAACGCCAAGCCTGCACCTCATGGTGCAGATGCAACATCTGGAGCTTCTGAAGAGGCTAATGATGCTGCTGTGACAGATGCCATATCAGGTGCATCTGAAAACTAATCATATTTCTCTTGAAGAGGTGAGCAGTCACTCATCTCTTTTCTAATGAAACTAGAAGTAGAAGGAATAATTATGTCATTTTTTGAAGAAAAAATCACAGCTGCTTGCAACAAAAAGGAAGCCCTATTTGATGAAAGCTTAGGGCGTTACGCTCTGCGTTCAATGTTTGCGGGAGCCTATCTCACGATGTCAACAGCAGTGGGAATTATTGGTGCTGACGTTATTTCAGCTCAATTTCCAGCCTTAGCCCGTTTTGTCTTTACTTTTATCTTTGCGATCGGTCTTTGCTTTGTCTTGATTTTTAACGGAGAACTAGCAACGTCTAACATGATGTACTTAACTGTCGGTTCTTACTATAAAAAAATAAGTTGGGCGAAAACAACTAAAATTTTACTTTATTGTACTTTCTTTAATTTTGTCGGTGCCCTCATCCTCGCCTATCTCTTCAACCAGTCCTTCTCATTTATGACCTTAAAAGACGATAGTTTTGTGGTAACAGCTGTAAACATTAAGCTTGGAAAATCTGACTGGTCAAACTTTACTGAAGGTATTACTGCTAACATGTTTGTTAACATTGCGATTCTTGGTTATATGGTTCTTAAGGAAGAGGTTGCTAAATTTTTCATCGTAGTGTCTGCTATTTTTATGTTCGTTTTCCTCATCAATGAACATTTGGTCGCAAACTTTGCTTCATTTATGCTTCTAGCCTTTAACAATGCCCGCAGTCAAGTAGATGCATTTAATATCATCAATGTCCTGCGTCAATGGGTCGTTGTCTTCTTTGGAAACTGGCTTGGTGCGGGTGTTTTCATTGGTATTGCCTATGCCTGGCTGAACCAAACGAAAACAGACCATAAGGAAAGCTAGATGCAAGCATTTTAAAACAATATGGAGGTATTTCATGAATAAAAAATTAGTCGTATCCAAAACGGACTATAAAATTGCTGGTGTTTGTGGTGGTTTAGCTGAGTATTTTGGAATGAAATCAGATAATGTCAGGCTCGGTTTTATTGTGGGTGCCCTCTTGGGTGGTAGTGCCATTGCTATTTACATTGTTTTAATCTTTGTGATGGCGGATAACTAAGAGCTACCTGTTTCTGAATATTTAAAAAGATGACTAGTGACTGAATGAAAGTTACAGGCCATCTTTTATTTTTTACCAAATTTATTAAAGAATTCATTGAGTCTGTCTACCATGTTCTGACCGCCACCATCAATCATAGTACCTTGTTTGCTCATCTCTTCCTGCAATAGTTGCTGACTTTTAGCAATAGTCGTCTGCGTCGTATAGTAAAGGGTGATGGTGGTCCCACGTTTGAGAGAGGTCGTAAATAGAGCAGGTTTGGGTTCAAAGTCAACCACACAACGAACATTGGCCTCTGCATAATCTTTGTGCGGTGCTGCAAGTTCAGGGTTAACCTTAAATCCCTTGCTTTCCAGCAATTCTTTAGCTGCCTCAAGGGTTAAGCCTTTTAGGACAGGCAAATCCACCTGCTCATCGCACTGCTCCCTGATATTTTCATCCATGTAATACAGTTTTACAAGGGTCTCTGGAGGGTAATGTCCTGATTTTGGCTGCATCTCCAAAACGTCATTAATGCTGGATTTTAGCCACTTTTTATCTGGCTGAACGAGCAACAGTTGAGGAATAAAACCAATTCTTTCGACATGAGCAATAGCATCGGAAAGTCGCATCCCAGTCAGATCTCCGAGAAACAGATGTTGCTCTTTGGCATTATGATCTTTAGTCATCCTTTTTTTGACAAAAGGAATAATAATTTTGGCTAGGTTTGTAATAGCCTTAACAGGCACTGGCATATCTGTTTCCTCGCTTTTTAATTCATTATACCAAAGAGGCATAGATTTGCAAGAAGGAAAGTTACTTTAGCCATTTGAAAACCATCTGTCCCTCCGTGACAAACAGTGAAAAATAAGGTAAAATAGGGGAAGTGTGTCAATGGGTTTCGATTACCTTATAGACCAATAACTGACAATATAGGACTTTCAAATGAGTATTTTAAACGTTGAACATTTAACCCACGGTTTTGGGGAACGCGCTATTTTTAATGATGTGTCTTTCCGTCTGCTAAAAGGGGAGCATATCGGATTGATTGGTGCTAATGGTGAAGGAAAATCAACTTTCATGAACATCATCACTGGAAAACTCCAGCCTGATGAAGGCAAGGTTGAATGGAGCAAGCGGGTGCGAGTTGGTTACTTGGACCAGCACACAGTGTTAGAACCAGGCATGACCATTCGAGACGTTCTTCGCAGCGCTTTTGCCTATCTTTATGAATATGAAACCCGTCTGGGGGAAGCCTACATGGAAATGGCTGAAGCAGATGAGGATAAAATGGCAGAGTTGATGGAAGAGACTGGTGAACTACAAGACCTTCTAGAATCTCATGACTTTTATATCGTTGATACCAAGGTAGAAGAAGTAGCACGCGCCCTTGGAATTACTGCTTTTGGCTTGGATAGTGATGTCAACGAGCTATCTGGTGGCCAACGGACTAAGATTTTATTAGCCAAACTTCTTCTAGAAAAACCTGACATCTTGCTCCTAGATGAGCCGACTAACTACCTCGATACTGAGCATATTGAATGGCTTCGCCGCTACCTCAACGACTATGAAAATGCCTTTATTCTAATATCCCATGATATTCCTTTTTTAAATAGTGTCATCAACCTGATTTACCACATGGACAATCAGCAACTCAATCGCTATGTGGGCGATTATGACAAGTTCCAAGAAGTTTATGCCATGAAGAAGGCCCAGATTGAAGCTGCCTATAACCGTCAACAAAAAGAAATTGCGGACCTCAAGGACTTTGTGGCACGGAACAAAGCGCGCGTCGCTACCCGTAACATGGCCATGTCTCGTCAGAAGAAGCTGGATAAGATGGAAATGATTGAGTTGGTACAAGAGCGTCCTAAACCAGAATTCAATTTCTTAGTGGCCAGAACTCCTGGGCGTTACATCTTTAAGACAGAAAATTTGGTTATTGGCTATGATAATCCTTTGACCAAGCCGATGAATCTGGAGATGCAACGAGGCCAAAAGATTGCCATTACTGGCTCAAACGGTATTGGAAAAACGACTCTTCTCAAAAGTCTTCTCGGACTTATTGCCCCTCTTGAGGGTGAGGTCGAACGGGGTGAATTTTTAGAAATCGGCTACTTCGAACAAGAAATGTCCAGCGATGTTGACAAATCCTGCCTAGATGAGATTTGGGATACCTTCCCGTACATGAATCAGGCTGAAGTGCGCGCAGCCCTGGCTAAATGTGGCCTGACGACCAAACATATCGAGAGCAATGTCCGAGTGCTCAGTGGAGGTGAGCAAGCGAAAGTTCGCCTCTGTAAACTTCAAAATAAGGAAAGCAATGTCCTGATTCTGGATGAGCCAACTAACCACTTAGATGTTGATGCCAAGGATGAACTAAAACGTGCCCTGAAAGAATATAAGGGAAGCATTCTGATGGTCTGCCACGAATCTGAATTCTATGAAGGGTTAGCGACAGAAGTCTGGGACTTCTCAGGTTATTCCGTCATGCGTGGCTAAGGAAATCACATTAACGTTAAAACACCAGGAGAGACCTGTCTATGCAGATTCTTCTGGTGTTTTTCTTTTGTTAATATGACCTGAACAGTCGTTTGAAATGAGAGTACTGTTTATTTTTTAGTTTTGAGAAGCTTCTGAGGGTACTTAACCAATTCATTTAGATTGGCTAGGGTCTCTTTTTGTTTAGCCTGGCGCTCAGAAAGAAGTTTGCGACTCAAAGCCATATTGTGTCCATCAAGATAGTCAAGGCGAATGATAGTACCAGGGCGGACATTTTTTGTCAAGAAAGTTTGTTTGGGATAGGTTTCGATGACTTGATTGGCATTTTTATCGCCAAGTTCTGCTCTTGGTGCGATAATACGTCGAATGACCGTGAAGCCTTGTTCAGTTAGGATTCGTTCGGCCTCGTCTATATCAGTACCCTTGAGATCCGTTGGTAAAACTATGCTGTCTCCTAACCCCATACTCGCTTCGAGTGTTTCCGGGGTCAGATAATAAAGTTTCACCAGATGGCCAGCCTTGAACTTACCCGACTTGGGACTCATGGCTACGACCTCGTCTATTTCAGACTTGGCAAACTTTTTATGTGCCTTGGCTGGAAGGACATGAACAGAAAAACCAATGCTTTCAAGATAGCTTTGGGCAGAATGGATCGGCATATCAATCACGTTTGGGATTTGAATCAGAGCTGTTTTGGCTTCATGACGGCGGTCTAGAGCCTTGTCAACAATTGGAGCAGCCTTATCAGTGATTTTACCAGCAATTTCGACAGTATCTGGAATAACAGAAAGGGTGGCATTTAATACCTTAAATGCCCGTCCTGCTAATTTCCCAAACTTAGGTTTTGCCATCTCTTTACACCTCCCTTTGTTCTTCCTTTAGTATACCACAAAAGATATGCTAACTCCCCTAAAGTCTTACAAATTTGTAAGAAATCCGTCTAGAGATGTAAGGGCATGTCTTGCTAGATTAGGATAAATTAGAATTGAAGGAGGAGCCCAGAATGACTAAAGAAATTAAGATTAACTTTTCCATGTTTAGTTTGCTACAATATGTCTTTGCTGTATTAGTCATCCTCTTACATGCTCAACAGATTTTTCCTAATGACGGATTACATTTTGTTCAAAAAAGTATCTTTAGCCGCATGGCTGTTCCTTTTTTCATTGTTAGTGCCAGTTTTTGGCTTGCTAGGAAGCCGGAGCAGTTGAAGATAACCTCTAAAAAATGGTTGTGCAGCTACTTAGGCTTGTCCTTGCTTTATTTACCCTATGCAGTATGGTATTATCAGCAGTCAAATTATCCAGGTATATATCTACCTATAGGCATTTTGGCCTCGCTGTTTTATACAGGGACATGTTACCACTTGTGGTATTTTCCAGCTATCTTGTTTGGTTTCTTCTTTTATCACAGCCTTCGCAAACTCTTACCTCAAAAAGGGCTTTGGGCATGCTTTCTCTTGCTCTATCTCTTTGGTGCTATAGAAACTTATTCTGCTTACTTATCAGGGACATTTTTTGTAAAGCTTTACGATAACTATTCCCAGATTTTCTTCACCAGTCGCAACGGCCTTTTTTATGTCCCTATCTTCATCTTAATCGGGCAAAGTCTTTATGACAATCGTCAGGCACCATTTTTGGCCAGACAGCCTTTCTTGAAATTTGTATTAGCCTTTGGTTTATTGCTAGCCGAAAGCTTTATCATCTTCCAGCACCAAGGTTATGATAAAAATTTTATTTTTTCTCTCCTTCCGTTCACCTTTTTCTTGGTCAATTGGGCTTGGAGGACAGACCTTTTCCGAGAGAAGCAGTGGCAAACCTTGAAATACTACAGTAAATACTATTATTATTTCCACCCTATCTTTATAGAATTATCTTTTCTCTGGTTGGCAAATAGTGACTTAAAAAAATGGGAAAAGGGAATCGTGGTCAGTCTTATGACACTTGTTGCGACTCATTTTCTCAGTCACCTGCTCTTAAAATACGCTCCTCTAAAACGGCTAATGTTGCACAAGATGATTCAGAGCATCCGTTTTAAGCTTACAAATTTGTAAGAAATCCGTCTTAAGGTGTAAGGGGAAACATCAGTTATAATCGGTATACTAGAAATAAGAAAAATCTAGCTACATCAACTAACTTTTGTTACAATTAAGCTAAGAAATAGGAGGTCCCTATGTTTTTATACGCCAAACATTTGCAGCGTGTTTTTCGGACACGTGGGTCAAAAGCAGAAGTCAGAGCTCTGCAAGATGTCCATTTCCAGGTGGAAAAGGGCGAGTTTGTCGCCATCATGGGCGAATCAGGCTCTGGTAAGACAACGCTTCTCAATATCCTGGCTACCTTAGATCAGCCCACGTCAGGTGCCGTTATCTTAAACGGCAAAGACCTGACCCATATCAAAGAAAGTGATATGGCTGATTTTCGTTTGAAGAATCTCGGTTTTGTCTTTCAGGATTTCAACCTCTTGGATACGCTCAATATCAGAGATAACATCTTTTTACCATTAGTTTTAAGTGATCTGCCTATTACGGAAATGGAGCAGCGCTTGCCAGCCTTAGCAGACAATTTGGGGCTGACTGAACTCCTCAATCAACGTCCCTATGAGCTATCAGGTGGTCAGCAACAACGGGTTGCCATCGCACGCGCCCTCATCACCAAACCGCAATTAATCTTGGCTGACGAGCCTACAGCAGCTCTTGATTACCGTAATTCTGAAGACTTGATGCGTATTTTTGAAGATATCAATCAGTCAGGTCAGACCATTCTCATGGTGACCCATTCCCCGATGGCAGCCAGCCATGCTGGTCGTGTTCTCTTTATCAAGGATGGACGTATTTTCCATCAGTTGTACCGTGGCGACCAGTCGTCCTCAGATTTCTATAAAACCATCTCACTAACCATGACAAGTTTGCTAGGAGGTGACTAGGATGCTTTACCTTAAACTGGCTTTGGGCAACCTCAAAAAGGCTTATCAGGCTTACCTGCCCTTTATTCTTTCCAGTACAACACTTTTTATCTTACTTAACACCATCAACATGATATGGTTAGCACCTGATATCCAAGATAGACGTACGACTCCAACCATTCTTAAATTTGCCTTTTGGACCATTGCTATTTTTGCCCTTATCATCGTTCACTACAGTCATAACTTCTTGATGAAGCAGCGGAGCAAGGAGTTTGGCTTATATAGCGTCATCGGGATGAACCGCAAGCGTATTGCTATTGTGGCTATTTTGGAATTATTTATAGTTTTTACAGTGATCATGCTAATCGGAAGCCTTTTAGCAACAGTTTTGGCCAAGTTTCTCTATCTGATTTTGGTCAATATGATCGAGATTGATAATTTTGAAATTGGACTGACGGCAGCCGGCTACCGTGGGACCTGGTTTTTCTTCACAGGGATTTTTATCAGTTTACTTGTAATCTCTTGGCTTAAAATCCATAAACTTTCTTCTTTGGAATTGCTCAGGTCCAATAAAACCCCTGAAAAAGAGCCAAAAAGTAATGCCTTGATAGGTTTCCTAGGTGTGTTGATGATCATAGCTTCCTACGCTTTCTCCCTTAACGATAAGATACCGTTTACGCAAGAATATATCCTCTATAGCTTTTTAGCTGTTTTATCTGTCATCTTTGGCACCTATCTCTTTTTCATCAGTTTCCTGACTTGGCTGTTACGAAAACGTAAAAACAACAAGACCTATTTTTACAAGAAAAAACACTTCATTCCAACAGCTAACATGCTCTATCGCATGAAGCAAAACGCCTTTGGTCTAGCCAATATCACAGTTCTTGCCAGTATGGTCATGGCAACAGTCATCGCGACGGCTTCTATTTTTCTAAGCATCAACGATAGCCTCGAAAGAGCTTATCCTAACGGGAAAAATATTTACTTAGATATTTGGTCTTTGAGGGATAGAACCAAGGCAGAAGAGGTTGCAACTGATTTAGTGACCGAGATTGGAGCAGAATTAGCCGACTTTGATGGTCTTCTTTATTACCAAACGTACCAAAACCTCGAAAATACGGAAAATTTTTCGTTGATTGATATCTTTTCCAATAGTGATTATTATGTTAATGCTACCTCTATCTATTTTATCAGTCTAGTAGATTATGATAAGTCAGGTAACCCTGCCTTATCATTAGCTGATGGGCAAATTGGCTATTACCATACGACTTATCACACCAACCTCAAAACGTCACAGATGACCTTATTTGATGGCAGTGTTTATGATGTTATTCCACTAGCCGAACAGCCAGATCTTCCATTACGAAATTTGAGCTATCCAGGCCATCAGGCCATTATCATTCTGCCTGATGACCAAGCGCTCATGGAGCAAATGATTGCGCACCAGACAGAGGAGTTTGTTTCAGAAGTTTATGCCAGTAATCCTGATTATTATGGCTTCTTCTTTTATAGTTTGCTTGGTCGGGTAACAGATGAACAGTACCAAAAGATAGCAGATAAAAGTGACAACCGTGATTATCAAGCACAATCACCGTTTTTCTGGGCGAGCTATAAGCAGGAGGAGTACCAAAACAAACTTGATTTCACCGGCCCCTTCCTCTTTATTGGAGTGATTATCGGCTTTAGCTTCCTCATGGGTGCTTGTTTGATTATGTATTACAAGCAAATTTCAGAAGGCCATGAAGACCGAAAAGCCTACAAGGTCTTGCAGGAAATCGGCATGAGCAAGAAAATGGTCAGAAAAACGATTAGCAACCAAATTCTTCTCATTTTCTTTGCCCCTCTCGGTTTAGCTGTCATTCATATTGGCTTTGCTATGCCCTTGTTAATTCGTTTATTAAACGACACGGGCGTCTTCGCAGACAGCATTGTGTGGCCAACTGCGAGCCTCTTTATCCTAGTGTTCATTTTGCTCTATTACCTTGTTTACCGGGTGACCAGCAGAACTTACTATAAGATTATTGAACGCTAGGTCAGCGCTGGCGTCAGAACCTTTATTTTTGTAAAATAGACTTATGAAAGATATGAAAACGATTTTTGTGGTGGAGGATGATCTGTCCATCGTTCAATCGCTCAAAACTTACTTTAAAGACCGTTATCAGGTGATTGGCGTGACAAATTTCAGAGCTGTTCAGCAGGAAATCACAGAAGCAGGAGCTGATGTGGTCCTCATGGACATCACTCTTCCTTACTTCAATGGTTATTACTGGACGACCGAACTCCGTAAGAAGTCTAATATTCCCCTTATTTTCATTTCCAGTGCTAATGAAGAGATGAATGCGATTATGGCACTCAATATGGGGGCAGATGATTTTATCGCCAAGCCCTTTTCCTTGTCTATTTTGGAGGCTAAAATTTCAGCTCTCCTTAGACGAACGCAAGATTTTGCCTCGACAGACCTTGTCTTTGAGGATTACTGCCTATCTGCCGATGGTGAACTAAGGAGAGGCCTTGATAAAATTAGCCTAACCCCCACGGAGAATAAAATTCTTCATAGCCTTTTATCTAAACAAGGCCAGCTGGTCACCAAAGAAAAGTTGCTGGAAAAACTGTGGGAGAATGAAGACTTCATCGACCAAAACACGCTCAATGTCAATATGACCAGGCTGAGGAAAAAGCTTCGCCAGCTGGATTTTGACCGTATTCATACCATTAGAGGGGTAGGATTCTTAGTGCAATGATTGGAAAATTTCTCAAAGAATACCGCCTCTGGTTATTACTTTATCCGATATTAGTGTTAATCCTAGGCATAACCTTTTGGCTTTACAGACTACCAGTTGCTACTTTTAGCAACGCCCTTGTCTTCACGCTTACTATTTATGTGATAGCAATAGCTGTTCTGTATTGGCAGTTTGTGCAAAAGATGAGCCTTCTCTCTGACCACAAGTCTGTCAAAGCTTCTCAAACCAGCTCCCCCTTAGTTCAAGCTCATCTTGATGCCTTAGAAGAGAGCGTCAGTCATTCAAAAAATCAACAAGACAGCTTACGTCAAGAAAGGACGCAACTAACCAGTTTAATCAAGATGTGGTCTCATCAAATCAAGGTGCCTCTGGCTAGCCTTGATCTCATGGTGCAGACGGAGCGTCTTGCACCTCAGGACGTCGCTAATCAAGTACAGTCGATTGATCACTACCTGACCATGCTCTTGAACTATCTCAAATTTCAGGAAAAAACAGATGATTACCGCTTTGAAAGCTTATCTGTCAAAGCACTGGTCTCATCTATTATCAAAGACTACAGGATACAATGTTTGAGTAAGGACTTATCTGTCGATATCTCAGGCGAATGGTCGCTTAACTCAGATCGTAAATGGCTGACCTTTGCTATTAGTCAAATCGTTGACAATGCGATTAAGTATAGTCGACCGGGGGGTAAGATAGCCATTACAATTGATGCTGGAAACCTGAAAATAAGCGATCAGGGACTGGGGATTTTGCCCGAGGATCTCCCTAGACTCTTTGAGGAGGGTTTTACAGGCTTTAATGGCCATCAACACCATAAATCCACTGGTCTTGGTCTTTATATGACTAAGCTTATTCTGACGGAACTGGAGCTAGCAGTAGCTATTGAAAGTGAAATAGACCAAGGCACGACCGTTACCATTACACCCAAAAGGAATCCAAATGACCTCAACACACTTTAAACTCTATGCCGCTGTCTTTCCTATCATCCAAAATGAACAGGGACAACTCTTACTTCATCAACGCCAAAATACCGGTTATATGGATGGTTATTGGGATCTAGCTGGTACTGGACACCTTGACCCCAACGAAACCGCGACAGAAGCTCTTATCCGTGAGTGCCAAGAAGAACTTGGTATTCAGGTCAGTCCAGAAGACCTGCAGTTGATTCACACTGTCCATCGAACAGGTCAACAGGATCAGTTTCCTTACCTCTATCTCTATTTTACAGTTGCTCGGTTTACCGGTCAGCCTCGTGTTATGGAAAACTATAAAAATGCAGGCCTCGGTTGGTTTAGCCTAGACCAATTACCTGAACAGATGATTGACGATCGTAAAATAGCTGTTCAGCAAGCATTAGCAGGCATTACCTATCAAGAATGGAGAACCTGATGGAAATCTGGGACATTTACGACGACCAGCATCACTTGACTGGTGAAAAAATCGCCAGAGAAGATGTCTTGCTTCTGAAAGAAGGCCAGTATCATGTCTGTGTGAATGCTTTTTTAAGAGACATTGAGGGCAACTTCCTTGTGCAGCAACGTTCCTGGAAAAAGGAAACCAATCCAGGTGTTTGGGTCCTCTTTACTGGTGGCTCGATCCTGACAGGAGAAACGCCTGAAAAAGGGATTGCTAGGGAAGTAGCAGAAGAACTAGGATTAAAGGGCTTAGCATTTAACCACTTAGGATATGAGGTCAGGCCAGATATCAAGTCTATCATGCATTATTATATGGCCAAAATCCCTCAAGTGAGTAAAGAACAAATTAAACTTCAACAATCTGAAATTCATCAAATTGCTTGGATACCCCCTGGGCAAGCAAATGATTAAGCCAAGAAAAATCCATTTGATCATTACTGGTTTCAAAAATGTTTTTCTCAAAAATCATTTGAATAGTATGAAAATTCTCATTATTAACTTGAATCATAATCATGATTCGGCTATAATATAAGTAGAAGAAAACGCTTTCTACACTTTATCAATCAGGAGGATGTATTATGAACTTTTTAAAACGTGCTTGGCTTAGCGTGACCAGACGTAAAGGAAAATCTCTTTTGCTCTTTGCGATTATTTTTATTATTTCCAATGTTATTGCAGGTGCTATTTCGATTCAGCAAGCCAGCAATAGTGTAGAAGAAAAAATCAAGTACAATATGGGGGCAACTGCATCTATTGATCTTGATTACAAGGCGCTTGAAAAGGAATATGCTAAAGATGAAAATTTTATGGTCGAAAATGAATTAACGCCAGAAATCATTGAACAGGTCGGTCAGTCTTCTTTCGTTAAGTATTATGATTATAATACTGGAGCTTCCTTGGGATCAGAGAGCTTAGAATATTTTATTCCAGACTATCTGAAAGAACAATCTGACCAAGGTATGTATATGACTGGAGGAGGTGAAGAGTATCATGCCTTTAGCCTTAAAGGTGTCCAGTACCCTAAGATACTTGATATTGAAGAAAAGAAAATTAACTTAGTCGATGGCCGTGTTTTAACGCAAGATGAAGTAGACTCTGGTGCAAAAGTTGTCTTGATTTCTAAAGCTATTGCTGAGCCCAACAACCTCAAGGTAGGAGATCGCCTAACGCTAACCAGTTATGGGGTTGATTTTAATGGAGGAATGACTGAAGAAGGAACTCCTAACATTCAGGCATCCAATCTTGGGGATTTTGAGTTCGACATTGTCGGAATCTTTGAAGTTCCTAAAACAGATTCTAATGCCACCGGTGATGACTCTCAAAATCAATCACAAGGGGATATGGACAAGATGAATAAGGCCTTTATGGAGCAAATGGCCAATAATACTATTTATACACCCAATAAAGTTGCTAGTGAGGTTAACCAATCTTCTCGGGAATTTTATGCTAATCTTTACGGTGAAGAAGTCGGTATTAATGATTCAGAGTACTATACTCCAGTCTACGTTCTCAATAAACCTGAAGATGTTGACAAATTTAAAGAAGAGAATCAGGGCTTGCTTCCAAAGTATTACACCATTATGGCTTCCTCAGACCAATACGACACTATTGCAGGTCCAGTCCAATCCATGTCTAAATTAGCTGGTTATGTCCTTATTGTTGCGATTTTAGCTGCTATCTTAATTATTACCCTTGTAGTTTTGCTCTTCTTACGCGACCGCAAGCACGAACTTGGTATCTATCTCTCCTTTGGAGAAGATAAAACCAAGGTCTTTGCCCAAATCTTAGTGGAAGTTCTCCTGATTGCTTTTGTGGCTATTACTTTAGCTGTCCTTACCGGTAATCTGATTGCGAACGGGTTATCTGGTAGCCTGATCCAAAACCAACTGGAAAACCAAATGAGTATGGATAGTGGCTATTACTATAACCCAATGACCTTAGGCACCCATAACTTTACCACGGACGATGTCGTAGCAGCCTATAAGGTGACTCTGAGTCCACTTTATATTCTCTTGATGTATGGTGTCGGCTTAGGGACAACTCTTTTAGCTACTTTAGCGCCACTGGCTTATATTTTGCGACTCAATCCTAAAAAAATCATGATGTAAAGGAGGCACCTATGGCTATTTTAGAAACCAAAAACGTCAATTATTTCTATCAAGACGGAGAACAACGTCGAACGATTTTAAAAGAAACCACTGCTCAATTTGAAAAAGGTGTTTTCTATACCATTTTAGGGCAATCAGGCTCTGGGAAGACGACCTTCCTTTCCCTGATTAGTGCGCTAGAAGAGCCCAAAGGAGGCCAAGTTCTCTATCGAGGAAGAGATATCAAAGAACTAGGTTATCACCAGTTTAGGCGTGATAATGTTGGGATAATTTTCCAACAGTATAATCTCATCCCTTATATGACTGCTGTTGAGAATGTCCTAGTGCCAATGGCCATTACACATAATGAGTTGCCTAAGGATCAGAAAGAAGTGGCTTATAATCTCCTAGATTATATCGGACTTGATAAGCTTAAGGCAGATCGCTTAATCAATCAACTATCTGGTGGTGAGCAACAGCGTGTTGCTATCGCACGCGCTTTGGCAACGAATGTCGATATTATTCTTGCGGATGAGCCAACAGGAAACTTGGATGAAGAAATGGAAGCAGAAATTGTAGCCATCTTTAAAAAACTGGCACATGAGCATGGGAAATGTGTCATCGTCGTGACCCACGCTAATGAGATTGCGAAAGAGAGCGATCAGATTTTATACTTACATAAAGGACGTTTAGCCCCGTATGAGCAATGATTTTTTATCCAAATTTTCTGGTAAGAATTACGATGACCTACTGGAAAAAGACCGAACTGAAAGTAAGGATTCCCAAGTCTCCACCAAAGTACCCTTAACAGAGCCCGTTTCTTCAACTCCTTCTGTTTCAGATTCCATTACAACTAAACCAGATTCTTTCAAAACACAGCTACCTTCTGGACGTAGTAGCCGACCTCCATACGAGGCCAAACTGTTTGAAGATCACGAAGAAGAAGAAACAGCAGAAATGGAGCCTAGCCCTCGGAGTCAAAAGCATCTCTCAAGAGGGCAACGGTATGAAACGGATGATTTGTATGAAGTTGATCCCAGCTACAATAGCAAACAAGTTAAGAAAAAACGCCTGCTAATTCTCAGTGCCATAATGGCTACCTTATTATTGGCTTTTCTTGGCTTCAAACTGACGCATGTAGCTATTCCCAATTTTGAAGGAAAATCTATCTCAGAAGCCCGTGAATGGGGTATTAAGAACAATGTCACTTTTGATATGACACAAGAATTTAACCTCGAACAAGAGGTCAATTACATCATCTCTCAGAGTGCTAAAGCTAAAAAACAAATCCGTAAAGGAAGTACAATAGGCTTGGTTGTTTCCAAGGGAGCAGATCCAGAAGAAGTTCTTAAGCTTCCTAATTTTGACACTTTATCAGCCAAAGAAGCAGAAGCATGGATTACTGAACATAGGGCTGAAAACATCATCTTAAAAAAAGAATACAGTGACACGATTGAAGCCAATCGTCTGATTCGTTTTGATATTAACTCATCGGATGTCACTGAACAAGATTATAAACGTGGGGATAAAGCTACTCTAATCTATTCAAGAGGAAAAGAGAACCTCGAAAAAAACATTGAAGTCCCCGATTTCACCGGCAAGGAAAAATCAGAAGTGGAAAGCTGGGCTAAAAAAAATGAGATTAAGTTAACCTATACAGATCAAGCAAGTGATAGCATAGCCGCTGGACAAGTGATTTCACAATCAACTGCGCCACAAGAAAAGGTTGCTAAAAAAGATACCATTGAGATCTTCCTTTCTGTTGGCAAAGGCATAACAGTACCGGACTTTGCTACCTTAACGCCTGAGGCAGCAGCCAATGCCAATGGGTTAACGGTCACCGTGCAATATCAGTTTAATCCGAACCTAAGGTATGGAAGCCTCATTTCACAAAGTATTGAAGCTGGCAAACAATTAGCAGAAAAGGAAAGCAAAAACATTTTAGTCATCTACTCTCAAGGAACTCCCTATTTAAAAGACATTCGTGGCAAGAAGTCTAGTGAGTTAGCTAAATACTTCTTCGACGAATACCAGTCTAGAGGAGCAGAAGTGACCTATGAGACGTATTGGGTTAACTCTGCTGAACCCCGTGGAACAGTAGTAGAACAAAGTGATTACGAAGTTCCAATTGCCATGAATTATCATGTGTATGTGGGTATTAGTAATGGTGTTTGGGCTAGTTCTACCATAATTCCAGAAGTTCCTGTTGACAATGGTCTCGGATCTAGTGGGCAAACTAATGAGATTCAAGAAATGACCGAATAATTTTTTTACATATTTTAAATTATGTAAAAACGCTCTGGATTATAATTGATCCAGAGCATTTTTTTGTTCATCATTAACAATATGAGTATAGAGGTCAGTGACTTGAGTGTTAGCATGGCCCAGTTGATGACTGACTAAGACTTGAGATTTAGTGGCATCATAAAGTCTTGTAGCTAAGGTATGTCTCAACTTATGAGGGGTCACCCGAATTTTAAAGTTTTCGGAGTATTTGGCGACCATTTTTTCAATCGAAGACGCATCAATTCGATTAGGCAAGCCGCGGTATTCCGTTAGAAATAGAGCAATATCTGTTTTCTCGGTCTTATAGCGTTTGTTGCGGATAGCCAAATAGTTTTCTAAGTAAGGTTTTGCAAAGCCAGCGACGTTAACTGAATCGCGTTTTCCTCCCTTACGGGTCACCTCAATCAGCATCATCTTAAGGTTTAAATCTTTAAGATCGAGATTGACAGCTTCAGATAGACGGACACCAGAAGCCAAAAGTAGTGCAATAATGGCTAAATCTCGCTCCTTATTCTTATTAAAAGACGATAGAGCCCGAGGAGAAAGCTGATCTGGGTACTCAGTTTCAATGTAATCCAAGAATCCTTGGGTTTCATCGCCTAAAAAAAGTTTTTGCTTGATGTTCTCAGCTCTAGCAGCAAGGGTTTCTTTTTTCTTCTTGGTAGAGACCTTTTTCATGACATTACGGTAAAAATAAGGCTCACCATGCTCATTTTCAACCTCCTCGGTCAAGTACTTGTAGAGACTGGACAAGGCAGACAAGGTGCGATTTATCGTTGTCTGAGAGACACCTTGTTTGGTCGTGTTAGCATTGAGTAATGGCCGTTCACGCAGATAAAGGATAAAAGATTCCATATCTTTTTTGGTCAGGTTTTCTAGTGTAGAAAGCTCAATTTTCGACATGTCAGCAACATCAACAATACCAGAGTCCATCAACCAGATAAAAAAACGATCGTATTCCTTAAGGTATTCGTATAAGGTTGTAAAAGAATAAGGCACAGCTAGCTTGGATTGGTAATAATCCAGGACAAACCAAGGCATCCCTTCCTTAAGTTGATCAATTTTTTCCAGTAACAATTCACGTTTCATTCGTTTTTCTCCATGTTTTTCTATAACAGTAGTATACCACACCCTTATCTATTTTTCAAGAAAATTATAGTTTTTCGGAAAGATGTCAGAGGTAAATATATACACACTACAAGAATAACTAAAAAATAATTTTACCTTTTATGCTTTAAAAAGGAAAACTAAAAAATTTTTTAAAGTCGATTTTGGAAAAATGTACATTTGAATTTTATAGTGATTTTCACTTGTTGCCCCCTACAAAATTCTTGCAAGCAAAAAGTAAGCTGAATTCCTAGCTTACTTTATTTTTTATATTGAGCATAGTGCTCTCTTTTCCGCCTTAATCCTTTACAGATTGAACATGGCACTCTTCCTCTTTTCTCGAACAACATCCTCTTCTTTATTGCCAATTTATATAGATGTTCGGGATCCAAGATTCTCTATTTCATTGTTATTCCACATTTTATATCTAAAAAATCATGAGCTCCAAGGTGGTTCTGTTATCCATTATTCCCCCTCTCTATTAGTATTATTATCTATAATTTATCCTCTAAATCAAATTCTCTTAAAGATATTGGCAATGTAATAGCATTATCTCCAAGTAGCTCTTTCTTTTGATATTCGTGGATTTGAATAACATTTTTTAGAGAGAAAATAACTTCCCGAGTAAGATGAAGTAAATCTATTGTAGATCTTCTCAACTCTTTTTCTGTCAAGAATAGTCTACTTTCCGTACTGTTTTTTTCTTCATAATAAAAATCTAAAGTTACATTAGTGAATCTATGCTCCAAATAATTTCTAATCTTTTTTAATTTTTTTGAGTCTGGATTTGCAGTCATAGAATCACTTTCATAATCAAAGTCTTTAGTAATCCAATAAATTGATAGTAAACCAATATTCTTGTTTAAAAGATCTTTCAAAACATTAGACCTATTCCAAATACTGTGAAAATTAACGTTCCTTATTGAAATTCCAATTGAGAAATATTCATTTAGTAACAACGCTACTTTATCCAATAATGAATATAGAGTTTTAAAAGCTGTTTTTAATCCCTCAATTCTAACAGAATATTGTGTGTAATCAAGGCAGTCAATTAGGCTTACATTTTCATCTGCGAAATGGACTTCATCTACTTCTAAACTATTGAAACAAAGATAACGAGCATAAATATATTCTTGCTTTATCTGATTAAACATGGAGAAGTGTCTTGTTGGGTCCTCTTTAGAATTCCCTAATAAATTAGGAAGTAATAGGTTGTCATCGTATCTATGTACTTCATTTGACTGTAAATCATTAAGAGGATTTAGATAAAGAAGATTCTTGTGGCACCAATGACGATAATCTTGAGATATGGAGTTGTATTCATAATCTTTACATGTGCATTCTCTAGAAACATCAAAAGCAGAATAACTTTCATAAAGCTTTAAAAATCTTTCCTCAGCCATACTAAATCTATTTGGATCGACAATGAATAAGACATTCTCTAATAGACTCTTTATCTCCTTAACAAAGTGAAATTGTTCAGTCTCATTTACAAAGTAACGATAATTGTCCAGAGAGATAGCTAAATTGCCACTAGCCATTGTAAATTCAGGGTTAATCTTCATCGCTTTTCTATACATTTCGATGGCTAATTGTTTTCTACCACATGCATCAAGTAAATTACCATAATTTGTATATAATGAACAAAGTATAGGATGTATAAAAGCCATATTTTCAGGAGCTATTTCTATCTTATTTGAAATTGAAATGGCTTTTCTAAAATAATAAATTTGCTGAATAATATATTCGGAATCATAATTGAAAATTGAACCTTCACTTAATTCAAATATATTTCCAAAAGCTGTACCTATAGAATAAAACAATTGAATTTTTGAAAGTTCATCAATTCCATTTTCAACTTTCTTCCCAAAATCAATAAGTCTTTTAATTTCCTCAATATCTCTACTCTCATACGCTAAATCAAACTTAACTGATATTTCTAGTATTTTACTATCAATTGGATTTTTATACTTCATTATTTTCCCCAAATTAAATATTTAGATTTTAGAGATGATTTCCCATCATGTTCCATTTCTTCAACAAGCATATCCGCTATGTACTCTTTGATATTCTCCCAATTAAAGTTCTCTTTAAACCCTTTACTTCCATCAGAAGGAACGTTTAAAGAAAATGTGGCAAATACAGTTTCACAAGTTCTTCTTGGAAATTTGGCTAAGTAAGAATCAAAAAATGAGTTGGAATATCTATAATGATGAGTATGAATGAAATCTTTCCAGGTATTTAGCATAGATTCTTCATCAATAACATCTATTACTGAAACTTCTTCAAGTTGTCTTTCTTCAATAGTTCTCCATGCTTTTTTCATTAAATTTACTGCTTCCAGGTCACTTTTAGGTGCACTGTACCCAAAAACAGTCAACATATATGAGTTATCAATAAAGAAATCTAATGCTCTCCAACACCAATCAATGTATTTATCTGAAGAGTAGTTTTTATTTTTTACAGGATATAATAATTTAGTTGGTTCAAATCTATTAAGACAATTGGGGCAACGCCAATCTATTATTCCAAATTCAATGTGTTCTTCACAAAAACCAACGCCACCATTACCGTGTAAACAAAGAATTTGAGGCAAGTTCTGAGTGATTTTTGAACAGCGGACATAGGCTTGAATTAGTAAGGGATCCCAATTAAATGTTGCTATACAATCCTTATTGGTTAAACTTAGTATCAAAAAATCATATATAGTTGGCTCATCAGGTAACTCTAGTGAGGCAAAGTAAGCATAGAGTCTTTCTTCTAACTCTTTAACCACCTCAGTACACTCTTCTCTTTCATATAGTTCTGAATAAATATCTTCCAAATTCTCACTCTCTGTCTGTAATTCTACATCTGCAAGGAGTTCTTCTAAATTTAGCTTTTTTATCAATCCATTCATTACTGAAGAACTTTTTCCGTTTTTATCACCATTTGGAATTGCTGCAATAGTAGCACCTGCTCCTAGAATAACTGTATGCGATCTCATCTATTCCTCCTGAAAATCATTTTACTTTTATTATACCACTAACACTGCTATATTCTCTACCTTGTCAATAATACAAAATGTACAATTGAGCCTATTACCTCACCGCCATTTTCGATATTATTTTGTACAATTGAATCTCCAACCAAACCACAATCTCCTCATCCAATACTGTACTTTATTAGAGTTTAAAATAATATACAAAACAAAAATAAAGTACATTTTTTAGAGAATGTACTTTATTCTTCTATCTCAGTATTATCAAGGGTTTAGACCACGTTGTCTCAATTGTTCATAAATTTTTAGTTTTACTAAAAAAAATTTCAACTAATATTCTATAAAAATGGACTTTATTCAAGTCAAAACTGGATTTATTGTAATTGATTTCTTCTCCATGTCTTGAACGTAATTACAAGGAAAACTAAAAAACCGGGACTAATTAAGGTCCCAGTTTTTTAGATTGTCTTACCAATTTTTGTTAAGGTCTTCCCCAGATTGGGAAAAAACCTTTAATAATTTTCTTGAAAAATCCAAAGATGGTCATCAAAATGTTTTGAGGTTTTTCCTCAGCTTTCCCATCTAATTGATTTTTGGATCCTTCCAAGCGTTCCAAAATGGCATCGACTTCAGCTTGTGTGGCATGTTCTTTGGTCAAGGTTTCTTTAGCCAGTTCTAAGTTTTGCTCAAAGTCTACCTTAATTGACTCAGTAGCATTTTTGTATAGTACATCAGCGGAATCAACAAGTTGAACTGAAACATTAACGAGTTCTGCTAAGGCCGTTTTGTCTGTCACCTTACCGTCAAGTGCCTCTTTAGCTGCTGATAAAGCTTCAGCTGCCTGATTGACAGTTGCTTGGTCATGTTTTGCCATCATAACCTGTTCAGCTTGCTTTAAGGCCTCGTCATAAGCCTGTTTTAGCTCAGGACGAGCATTGTAGTAAAGTGGGTTTAGTGCTAGATTATCAAGTTTAGCAGCAATCAGAGCCCTCTTATCAATCAAGGTCAACTTGGTAACATTTTGCTGATCTTCTAAAACATCAACAACAATGGTATTGAGGTCTTCAAGAATTTCATAACCCTCTGGTAATGTAATATCTAAAGTATATGTACCGATCGGTATATCCTTACCAAAGGCTTGCCTGTTGTATCTAGCAGCCGGTAAGGTCATGGTTAATCCCTTTTCATTAGTCAAAGTAACTGTTGTTCCATCTGGGGCAACTTGGTCAAAGACTACGGTCATTGCTTCTTTTGGTAAGAGTTTGACATAGAAATTGGCTCGCTGAAGGCTGGCTTCTTCTGTTAAGGTAACAACAACAACTTCCTGACCGGTCATAACTGATCTTTCTGTGTCGTACAAGAAAATTTCAAAGCTATAGGTTCCAAATGGTAGTTTTAGAACATTTTTAGCATCGCCGTTGCGAGGCAAGTCAGTCACAAGATTGCCATCGGCATCTTTGACAGAGAAAGAATAGGTAATACCAGTTGGACGGCCTGTTTCTTCATTAATAACGTTGACCTCAACGAGCCCCAAATCGTTACCGATAGCAACTAAGTTTTCGACTTTAGCGGACACAAGATTTCCCGCAAAATCCTCAACCGTATAATAAAATTCAGATAAATCTGCTAAGTCTAACGGTAAAGTAAAGGAGCCGTCAGCATTTTTAGCAATATAAACTCTATTATCGCGAATAACAACCTGACCGGTTATAGGATCCTGTTCAGTAATGCTTGTGTTGCCATTTTCATCTTTTGCCAAGTAGAATACCTGGTCTCGCACGATTGGCGAAGGACCATAAACGATTGGGTTACGTGGCGTAAATACAAAGCTGGTGTCATCATAGGTTGCTGTTGTGATTTCTGGTGACTGGCGATCAACAATAACGTCGAAAATCATGGTTTGCTGTTCAGCGCCGATAACATCTGGATAATAGGTCAGAACATATTTATAGAAACCATCTTCCAATGGCTTGCCATCCTGATCCTCACCTGCCCATTCGGTCGGAACAACGATGGTAGATTTTGGATTTTGCGGAACTCCGCTAAAGTAATTCTTGATCCCGCCTGTTGGTCTACTTGTCCATAGAGGAGTTTCAAGGTTAATATCCTCTGCATGGAAAACACTTGCAACTAGGTTATTATAATTACGTAAGAAGACGCCTTTAAATGCCAAAACATCTTGATTACCATCGCCATTTGGCGAAATAGCTAAATAAGGTGTTCCTGACTCATCGACTTCTAATACGAATTGATCATTTTCATTGGTAAAGGAACCAAGCAGTTTAATACCTAAACTGTTTCTGGCATCACCATTTGAATAAACAACTTCAGAACTATTAGTTACTAGTCCAGTATAGTTTTCATATCCTGGAACAATTAGATCAGTTTTGGGGGCAAAATAAACCCCGCCTTTTCCATCCGAAATCAAATCATAAACAGGTTCTTCTAAGATATCTAGATTTTGGAACTCTCCTTTGAACCCGACATAAGGAATACTAATAACATCAGCACCGTCAACTGGATCAACAAAGCGGACAAAACCTTCAAGATAGTAACCGTTTGGCATCATTTGCGTTAAGGCTTCAGTATACATTTTTGTATCAACTGTGATTTGGACTGTTGTACTGCTATTCGGGGCAACTGTGATCGTTTTTTCGCCAGAAATAGTACCAAGCTCCAATGGATAAAGAGTGATTAAGCCTTTTTCAACATAATCGGTATTGACATGAGTTTGATAGTTTAGAGTTTTGGCTTCATTTGTAATGTTGTGAACGATGACGTCAAAGCTAAAGGTCTCATCAACATTCCCAAGTGTGATACTACTGTAATCGTCCTTACCTGTGGCATAAAGACCTGTTGAAATAGCTGCTTTTGTGTCCAAGAGTCCTGCTCCTTGTTGACGAGGAGACGTGTAAGCTCTTGTGAGCGAATTAATATGAGGAGTTGCTGTGCTCATGATAAGATGCTTCACCAAAGCTTCCAACTCAGCATTGGTTTTTTCTGGATAGGCTTCCTTGAGGTATTGTTTGACAAGGACTACCGCACCTGCGACATGCGGAGCTGCCATACTAGTTCCGCTCATCATGTCGTATTCGTTATCGTTTATCGATGCGTATATTCCACCACCTGGAGCTGAAATATCAGGTTTTAATTCGCCATCAGCTGTCAGTCCCCAACTGGAAAAATCTGAGAATTCACCTGCTCTAGGGTTGGCTGATTTATCTAACTCCCCTTTGAACATCAGTTTTAAATCAGGATTAGCAACCAGAGCTTCTCCAAACTCAGCTGGAATAAAGATGGCAGGAATGGCACGTCCAGCTTCTGCAATAGACATATTGACATTGCTCTCTCCGGCTGTATGATTAAAGATAACAGCTCCTACTGCTCCACTTGCTGCTGCGTTTGCCACTTTAACAGTGAAGTCAAACTCACCACGTTTGATGAGTGCTAACTTACCAGAAAAGTCTTTTCCTTCAAAATCTTCGGGTTTACCAAGTCCAGCATAAACTAACTCATAGGCTTTATTTTGTTCAAATTTTTCTTTGCTGACATTTGGATTTGTAAAGGAACTTTTCCCATTATTGAGATCCTCATTGTCCTCCAGACCGATAATTTGAACAACTTCTCCTATAACAGTTGAATTGTTGAAGGAAGCAACTGAGATGGCATCACGAGCGGTAGAGGGACTACCTACAAGGCCATAATCAGGGTTAGTGGCAAGAGGCAAGGTATGACCAGAACCAAACGTTCCATCATTTCCAGCCGCAATCACTACAGAAACGCCTGCCCTTCTAGCCATCTCAATAGCTGCAATTACCTGGTCTCCCACATTAGTTAGAGACCCTGTAGCGCTTCCTAGACTAAGGTTGATGCTGTCTGCACCAAGCTTAACAGCATCTTTAATGGCTTGAACGTAAAGGGCTGCTCCTGTACGGTTATGAACATCAGAGAAGACGCGCATAAACATAACCTGTGCTTCTGGGGCAACTCCATAGATCAGTTCATCTCGAACCGGCTGAGAAGGATTTCCAGCTGCAATACCGGTCACATGCATTCCGTGAGAAGTCTTATCTGCCTCTTTTAACTCAGTGTTGACATCTACATAGTTATAGCCAAAGATAACTTTATCATTGTACCATTTCCCATAAGTAATGCCATTCTCAGCCATAGCAGCTTTCATCTCATCTTCAGACTTGTATTTGGCTTTGGTGACATCACTAATTTGCAACACATCATGATCAACATCTAATCCAGAATCGATGATGGCAACAACCATCCCCTCGCCTTTATAGCCACTTTCCCATGTAGATGGAACAGAAATTATCGTGTTGCTATCGATATTTTGAGGAGTATCATTTAAAGGTGTAGGTACTTCTGTGTCTTCCTCCTCAGAAGCGGCTACCTTATCTTCTTTTCGAATGTGATCCACTTCAACTTCCGAAGGCTGAGGCTCAGTAAGATCAGAATGTACAACGTCAATTTGTGGATCCACTACCACCTGAGAGTCTGTCTCTTCAGTTACACTCGTTTCTGAGACGATAGTTTCACTAGTTCCAGCCTCATCAGTGACTTGTTGCTGATACCCCACAATAGTCGTCTCACTATCTGGCGGTAAATTGCTTATCGTGTCATAAGAAATGACTGTTAAGTCTTGAGCCTCTGATAAATCATCAGCGCTGACAAGCTGATGACCAGACAGTAAAAAGAAAGCACCTAAGAGAACAGATAAGGTACCGACTTTGTATTTCCGAATTGAAAAGATTTGTTTCTTCTCCATATATAATATACCTCCTAAGTATGTAACAAAAGATTACTTAATTATTAAAACATAATTTGTCAGACAATTCAATGTTTTTTAAATATTAATTTTATTTAGATATTATTGAAAAGACGTTACATAAGATATCTATTATAGCTAATTAGTAGAAAATGTTTGCTTTACTGAGAATTTGGATAACAGGTAGCTGATATATAAGAGATCCCATTAATGTGATTCTTAGTAAAAAGAAAACAGCAATCATAAATAGATTGACTGTTTTCTTTTAGTTAGCACTTATTTTGGAATACCAATATCTGGTCATTTCTTCCGTTTTTTGTGGAGTTTTTTGACCAAAACTTCCCCCAAAATAAGGAGAAGAATAGTCAGGATGATAAAAGCCAGGCCCTTAATTAAGAAAAAGCGGTCTACAGATAGCTGTATACGAAAAATATCATAGATAAAGAAGGTTAAGATAATACCACCTAGCCAAAAAATTAAACGTCCAACAAAAAGATTATTAAGTCGTCCACCATCCTCATGAGACTCTCTATCTTTCGTAATATATGAAAAATACCGGATAATTGCATAAAGCAGGCAGGTGAAAAGAATTAAAAAGAAACTATTACTCATTTAATACATCCTCCCCTTGTAAATAATAGCGAAAGCGACTGGCAGATAGTGTCCAGCCGCTTAATTGTTATTTGCGCTTCTTCTTCGCTTTTTTCATTTTATTAGCCATGCGTTTCATGCTTTGTTCTGCAGCAAAGGCACCAATTTTACCTTTAAGGCCTCCACCAAACATTTGACTCATGTCCATATTGCCCATATCTGGCATACCTGGCATCCCACCAAGAGCTGACATATCCATGCCGGACATATCAGGCATATTTGGCATGTTTTTCGGCATATTGTTCGGGTTGATTCCCATGTCACGCATCATCTTAGACATGTCCCCACTCATCACACCCTGCATCATGGTTTTAGCTTGGTTAAAATCTTTGATGAATTTGTTGACGTCTACGAAACTATTTCCTGAACCAGTTGCGATACGACGGCGACGGCTTGGTGTCAATAGCTCTGGATTTTCACGTTCTTCAGGAGTCATCGATTGGACAATGGCTTTCTTACGAGCAATTTCCTTCTCATCTACCTTGAGATTTGAGAGGGCCGGATTCCCAGCCATACCAGGAATCATCTTCAGTAATTCTTCCATAGGTCCCATGTTCTGAACTTGGTCTAACTGCGAAATAAAGTCATTGAAATCAAAAGTGTTTTCACGCATTTTTTCAGCGAGCTCTAGTGATTTCTTCTCATCATAATCTGCTGACGCCTTCTCAATGAGGGTTAACAAGTCACCCATTCCCAAAATACGGCTAGCCATACGATCTGGGTGGAAGGTTTCAATATCTGTGATTTTCTCACCGGTACCCGTATACTTGATCGGTTGCCCAGTAATTTGACGCACTGAAAGCGCAGCACCACCACGGGTATCCCCATCGATCTTAGTTAGGACAACACCTGTAATATCCAGTTGTTCATTGAACTCGCGAGCAACGTTAGCAGCTTCTTGACCAATCATGGCATCCACAACGAGTAGGATTTCGTTAGGTTGTGCTAAAGATTTAACGTCACGAAGCTCAGTCATCAAGACTTCATCAATCTGAAGGCGACCAGCTGTATCGATAAGGACATAATCGTTATGATGTTTGCGGGCTTCTTCTAACCCTTGACGTACAATCTCAACGGCTGGCACTTGATTACCAAGTTCAAAGACTGGGACATCGATTTGATGACCAAGTGTTTTCAACTGATCAATTGCGGCGGGACGATAAATATCCGCTGCAATCATCATCGGACGAGCTTTCTCGTCTTTCTTCAGTTTATTAGCTAGCTTCCCTGCAAAGGTTGTTTTACCAGCCCCTTGAAGACCGACCATCATGATAATGGTTGGAATCTTAGGAGATTTGATAAGTTCTGCAGTATCTGACCCCAAAATTTCGGTCAACTCTTCATTGACAATTTTAACAACCTGTTGAGCAGGGTTCAAGGTGTCAATAACTTCTTGACCAAGTGCCCGCGTACGAATATTGCGCACAAATTCTTTAACGACAGGAAGAGCAACATCAGCCTCCAAAAGCGCTAATCGGATTTCTTTGGTGACCTCTTGGACGTCCGCTTCAGAAATCTTTTTCTTTCCGCGAAGGCCCTTAAATACATTTTGTAAACGTTCAGTTAAACTTTCAAATGCCATGGTATTACCAGTTCTCCTTAATCTCTATTATCGATACTAGCTAGTAGGGAAATTTTCTCTTGGATAAAGGTGTCCTCCGGATACTTCTCCAAAAATTCATCAAATATATGGCTTCTAACAATGTAGTCAGAGTACATGTGCAATTTCTTCTCGTAGTCTTCTAAAATCTTTTCCGTACGTTTGATATTATCATATACTGCTTGTCGGCTAACATTAAATTCTTCCGCAATTTCTACTAAACTGTAGTCGTCTGCGTAATAAAGTTCAATATAGTTCATTTGTTTGTCCGTTAACAAAGCAGCATAAAACTCAAATAACGCATTCATGCGATTTGTTTTTTCAATTTCCATAAGTCCTATTATATCAAAAATATAGCGCATTTGTTGAAATTTTCCCTATAGATAAAGCCACTTAAGTTAAAAGACCTTAAAATAAGTTAAAATGAGAATAATTTATTTTACATAACTTAAATTATGCAAAAATACGTGTTAACTATATTTAATATTTTGCATAAATTTAATTATATCAAACTCTTTCGGTATAAATAACGCCTTCGATACTCTCAATAAGTGCACACAGATCCTCAAAACTGTATTTTTCAGTGACGGGAATCCCTACAATCAATGGAGAGACACTGTCGTGAGGATTTTTATCAGTGATATACTCCATTTTATGGATAGAGATATTTTTTTCAGATAGTTTTTGACGAATTGTATCTAAAGGAGTTTTTTTATCAATCTCAACATAGATATCGATAATTTTACTTTTATTTCGAATGTAAAGGTCCAGTCGAATAACCACTTCCATAGTGAGATAAAGCATAACGCCTCCAAGAATTGCTAATTCATAGGCACCGATACCCACTGCCATACCATTGGCTGCTACTCCCCAGAGGCTCGCAGCTGTTGTCAAGCCCTTAATTTGGTTTTTCGTGGTAACCATAATGGTACCGGCACCTAGAAAACCTATCCCACTAACGACTTGAGCACCCATTCGAACGGGATCCCCTTCTCCATAGATTTGATGGATGTACTGATTGGTCATCATGATAATTGCTGAACCTAGTGACACTAGAATAAAGGTTCGTAAGCCAGCTGCCTTATTCTTGATTCCCCGCTCCATTCCTACTATTCCTCCTAAAAGAACAGCTAAGACTATCCGAATAACCATTTCTAAAGGGGTGAGGACACGGATTGCTTCAAAAGGTTGGGTTAAAAAATCCATGATAATCTCCTTTCTTGTTACTGCTATTATATCATTTTTATAACAAAAAAGACCCCACAATAAAGTGGGGTTATGGGCACTCAGATAGTGAGATAGAAAGGTTCACACAGTCTATCAAGGTCCGCTCCTGCGTTAATGACCTCCCATGCGCAAATATGGCTATTGCCAAATTCGGCTCATCGCATGACTATATAGTAGCAAATTAACACCAATTCTGCAACGATTTTGTTTCTTAGGGACACATATGTTTTTAGCTCTTTCATATTTTATTTCTGACCAATTTTATATTCTGCGCTATAATAGGTGAAAAGGAGGTTTTCTATGACTGAATCTAAAGATAATTTAAAAGAGCGTTTGACAAATATCCAGTACGAGGTCACGCAGAACAATGCAACTGAAGCACCCTTCACCGGGGAGTACGATGATTTTTATGAGGAAGGGATCTATGTCGATATCGTGAGCGGTGAGCCCCTCTTCTCCTCTCTGGACAAGTATGATGCTGGGTGCGGTTGGCCGGCCTTTACAAAGCCGATTACCAAGGTTAAAAATCTGGCAGACTATAGCTACGGCATGCACCGTATCGAAGTGCGTAGCCAAGAGGCTGATTCCCATCTAGGGCATGTTTTTTCCGATGGTCCTGTGGATCAAGGCGGTTTGCGCTACTGCATCAACTCAGCGGCCTTGCGTTTTATCGCTAAAGATGACTTAACAGCCGAAGGCTATGCAGAGTATGAAGAACTGTTTAAACCCTAAAAAGAGACCTCCAACAGTCCTTTGACAGATTGTTAGAGGTCTTTTGGTTTGCTTTAGAAGAGTCCTACTGCTGTGCCATCAGAGGTTACGTCCATATTAAGGGCGGCTGGCGCTTTTGGCAGACCAGGCATGGTCATGACATCCCCAGTAAGAGCCACAATAAAGCCTGCACCTAGTTTTGGCACTAACTCGCGAATAGTAATGGCAAAGTTTTCCGGAGCCCCAAGCAAGGTTGGATCGTCAGAAAAACTATATTGGGTTTTGGCCATACAGATTGGCAAATTATCCCAACCGTTTTTAACAATTTGAGCAATTTGTGTTTGAGCTTTCTTTTCAAAAATAACCTTATTACCACCATAAATGTTGGTCACGATGGCTTCTATTTTCGCTTCAATGCTCTCGTCATCTTGGTAAAGACGGGTATAGTTGCTTGGCTTGGTATCCAGTGTTTCAATCAAGGCTTCAGCTAAAGCGACGCCACCTTCTGCTCCTTTAGCCCATACCGACGTCAAAGCAACTGGAACATCAATTGACGCGCAAAGTGCTTTAAGCGTCTCGATTTCAGCTTCAGTATCCGAAACAAATTCATTGATGGCGACTACTACTGGCACGCCATACTGGCGAATATTGGCAACGTGACGGGCTAAGTTTGCAAATCCAACTTCTAATGCCTCTACATTTTCATCCGTTAAGTCTGTCTTAGCTATACCACCATGCATTTTAAGGGCACGAATGGTGGCGACAATAACAACCGCATCAGGAGTTTTTGGAAGTTGTGGTACTTTGATGTCTAGGAATTTTTCTGCGCCTAGATCAGCCCCAAAACCGGCTTCAGTAACCACATAATCCGCTAATCCTAGAGCAGTCGTGGTCGCAAGAACCGAGTTGCAACCATGGGCAATATTAGCAAATGGACCACCGTGAACAAGAGCAGGTGTGCCATAAATGGTTTGAACCAAATTCGGTTTCAAGGCATCTTTTAGGATAAGTGCTAGCGCACCTTCTACCTTGAGGTCGCGCACATAGACAGGTGTACGGTCATAACGATAACCAATCACAATACTTGCCAGACGTTCTTTGAGGTTTTCAAGGCTGGTCGCCAGGCAGAGAATAGCCATGATTTCACTAGCAACGGTAATGTCAAAACCATCTTCACGTGGAATACCATTAAGGGGACTTCCAAGACCAATTGTCACCTGACGAAGAGCCCGGTCATTGAGGTCTACAACCCGTTTCCATAGAATGCGACGAGGGTCGATATTGAGTTCATTACCTTGGTGCAAATGATTATCAATAAGAGCAGATAAGGCGTTATTGGCAGTTGTGATGGCGTGCATATCTCCCGTAAAATGAAGATTGATGTCTTCCATAGGAAGGACTTGAGCAAATCCACCTCCTGCTGCACCACCCTTTACCCCCATAACAGGGCCAAGAGAAGGCTCACGAAGGGCTATCATGGTTTTTTTGCCGACATGAGACAAAGCATCGGCCAAGCCAATTGTCACTGTAGACTTACCTTCACCTGCTGGTGTTGGGTTGATGGCTGTCACCAAGATTAACTTGCCCTTGTTTTCTTTTCCTGCTTCCTGAATCGCATCAAAAGACAGTTTCGCCTTGTACTTCCCATAAAGCTCCAAATCATCTTCCTTGATTTCGGCTTTTTTAGCAATTTCAGTAATGGGTTTTAAGGTCACGCTTTGTGCAATTTCAATATCTGTTTTCATGATAACTCCTTTGAAAATCATTTGACCCTATTATACCATTTTATTTTTCAATTCATTTAGAACTTATTAGAAAAAGCCTTTTACAAACAATATAATCCGAACAAACACTCTAATTACAGTTTTAACGTATGGATTAAAAAAGAGCAACTAGATTTCCCTTTTCAGGGCCCTATTTGCTCTTAATTTAACATATACTATAGTTTGCTGGTCAGTCTAAGTCATCGCTTGGTAAACCTTTTATCATGACATATCATTTCAGTATAAAAAGTTGTGACCATCTATTTTTAAACAGAAACGTGTTGCTGCAGGCGGTGCATATCAGCATAGCGTCCGCCAAGAGCCAGGAGTTCGTGGTGGTTGCCACGTTCGACAATCTCCCCTTCGTGTAGGACGAGGATTTGATCAGCTGTTTGAATGGTAGAGAGCCGATGGGCGATGATAAAGGTCGTCCGCCCTTCCTTGACCACATCCATGGCTTTTTGAATCACTTCTTCGGTTTCGGTATCAATGTGCGAGGTCGCTTCATCAAGGATGAGGATTTTAGGGTCAGAAGCCAAGGTTCTGGCAAAGGCAATCAACTGCCGCTCACCACTCGAAAAGGCATTGCCTTTTTCAACAACAGGCTCGTAAATTCCGTGTTCCAAACGCTCTAGCATAGGGCTAGCTCCGACCTTCTCGAGCGATTCTCTGATGACCACTTCTGGCATATCAGCATCATCCATAGCAACATTGCTGGCAATAGTCCCTGTGAAGAGATAAGGGTCCTGAAGGACTATCCCCATATCGGCCCTGACACTCTCCCGGTTAAAGCTGGCAATGTCCTGACCATCAATTAGGATGCGACCGTGTTGAGGATCGTAAAAGCGAAAAAGCAGGTTCATGATGGAACTTTTCCCTGATCCTGTGTGACCAACAAGGGCTACGGTCTCACCTTTTTTAGCTTCAATGCTAATGTTTTTTAAGACCCAGTTGGCATCCTTATAGGCAAAAGAAACATTCTCAAACACAACATTTCCAGCTGATACTGTTAATATTTCTTCACTGTCTGCTTCAAGCGCTTGGTCTAAAAGCTCATAAACCCGTTTGCCAGTCGCTAAAGAACGCTGCATATTAGGCAATAGTCTGACCAACATGCCCAGGGCGTTAAAGAGACGTTCCACATAATTGACATAGGAGAAAATCAAGCCTGCTGTAATCCCTAGACGGCCACCAATAACATAGTAGCCAACGGTCGCCAGAATTAAAGCTAAGACGAGGCGTTTAAACAACTCGACTAAGGTCCAGGACATGGTAGCCTCAACCTTGGTCATTTTTAAGTCTGACGTTAGCATGCGCTGAGCGGTTTCATCAAACTGATCAGTCATAGACTCTTCTTGGCCGAAGAGCTGGATAATGCTAGCACCATTCATAGCTTCATTGACCTGGCTGTTAAGTTCACTCTGTGCCTCGTAAAAATCAGTCATGGCAGACTCGGTCTGTTTGCTGTATGCTTTTTGCCAATAGATAAATATGGGAATTAAAAGCAACAGCACAAGACCAAGCCAAAGGTTTAAAGACAGCAAGACCACATAGATAATGACGACCCATAGCAGGTTAATGATGACGTTAGAGAGCATCGTCCCGTAGAATTGACTACGTAGCGTCTCGGTGTCGTTCACGATGCGGGCTGAAATTTTACCAGCGGGTTTATCGTCAAAATAAGAAATCGGTAGAGCCTGCATGGTGTTGTAAGCTCTATTTCGCAGGGTTTCACCGACCTTGTTAGCCACATGCATGAGCAGTCTTACAGATGCATAACTGATAGCATTGCCCACAACAGTCAAACCGACAAAAAGACCAAGTTGGCTCAAGAGACGTCCTGTATCCAGATTTGCTCCCTTGGAGACTGGGGTTAACAGGTTGTCAATCACGCCCTGGACAATGAGCGGTGCACCCTGAATCATAAACCCCGAAACAAGCATGAGGACCATGCCCACGGCAAATAATTTCCAGAAATGCTTAATTTCCGATGCTAATCGAATGGCAATGTTCAATTTAAGCACCTCCTTCTTCACTTTGTTGGCGTTGGTACTGCTCAGCATACCAACCGTTTTGACGGACCAATTCTTCTGGTCGTCCTTCCTCTATCACGCGCCCCTCGTCTAAAACAATTACCCAGTCCGCGTGTTGCACCGCAGATAAGCGATGGGTCACAATCACATTGGTCTTGCCCGCACGAAGTTTCTGGATATTTTCGATGATTTGGCGTTCTGTTTTGGCATCAACCGCTGAGAGCGAGTCGTCCAAAATCAAGAGTTCTGGCTCTTTGATTAAGGCTCTGGCAATTGAAATCCTCTGTTTTTGACCACCTGAGATGGAGACTCCTTTTTCCCCAACCATGGTAGAAAGGCCTTCACTCATACGTTCTAAATCATCAGAAAAGGCAGCAGCATCAACAGCATCGATTATCTGGACAGTCTTGGAATCAGGCTGACCAAAACGGATATTGTCTTCCACACTGCGGGAAAACAAAATATGCTCTTGGGGCACGTAGCCCAGCTTATCTTCGAAACCTCTTCGACGGTAGTTGGTAATCGGGCGATCATTGACCAGGTATTGGCCTGTTCCCACAGGATATTGACGTAATAATTGTCTGACCAAGGTCGTCTTCCCACTACCAGTTTTGCCGACAATCCCCAGTGTCTGACCTTTTTCCAAGGTCACTGTGATATGGTCAAGCGCTGGCTGCTGGCTGCCTGAATAGGTAAAACTGTAATCTTCAAAATGGATGCGGTCCAACTCACTAAATGCGAGCTGACCGTCCTCTTCCATATCATCGGTCGTCTCCATCAATTCGGTCAGCTTGTCATAGGCAACCTTCCCAATCTGATAAATCAGAACCATATCCGACAGCACCCACATAGGGTCCATGAGCATGATGGAATAGAGTTGCAGAGCCACGACGTCTCCAAGCTGGAGTTGTCCCTGGGTCATGTAGTGTCCACCAAAGCCGACGACAAAAGCTGTACTGATGCCTAAAAAGGTGAGCGATAACCGGCCATAGGCGGACTGGTAAAACATAATCCTGTCATTTTTCTTGACCAAGTTGGCTGTTTTTTCTTGAAAGCGTCTCGCCCCCAACTCTTTTTTACCGTAGGCGCGTGTCACTCGGATACCCTCGACCACTTCTAACACTTCGTTGCTCAGTTGTGCCACGGCTTCCCGAGATTCCTCAGAAGCAATCTCTTGCTTGGCACTGATCAGATAAACCAACACGCCCAAGATGATAATAGGCAGCGTGGCCAATAGGGTAATCTGCCAGGAAATGAGAACCATAGCTGGCAGGACAAAGAAAATCGTTCCCAGAGCCGAAAAAATACTCATAACCCCAAAACCGAGTAATTCGGAATAGTCATTGGTGTCATTGGTAAAGCGTGTCAGCATATCCCCTGAGCGGAATTTTTCATAAAAGGGCGTCCGCATCTGAATCAGCTTACCAAACAGGCGACGACGCAAGTCAAAGCGATAGGTGCTTGCTTTGCCAAACAGAAGTCGAACCCAGATATGGTCAGCCACATAGGTTACAATACCAGCTGTCAAAACTGTTGCGATAGCCGTGATTAGATTCTCCCGAGTCAATGTTCCCTGGCTAATGTGATTAATCACAGTCTGGGTCATCTTGGTCGGAACGACAAAAAGCCCATAAGAAATGGTCAATCCAACAGCTACCACACTATAGGTCATCCAGTTAGTTTTCACGAAAGTCCAGATCGCTGCTAACATGCTCTGGCTCGACTTAGTTTCCTTCATACATACTCCTTTTAAATGCTTAGCGACTGGCTATGATAGCAATACCGCTGCCATATTTCGTTCGCTAATTCTCCACCAGTTAAAGCTACTTTGATAGCACAGCCAGGCTCCGTATCGTGCTTGCAATTGCTAAATTTACAACCCTCTGCAATCTCATAAATATGACCAAATAAACGCTCTGGATAGAGTCTGTCTCTACTGTCAATTCCCTTAAACCCAGGTGTATCAATCAGATATCCCTTGGTTTGTGGCAGAGGGATCATCAGACTAGCTGTCGTGGTGTGTTTTCCCTTGCTGTCCTTGCGAACAGCCTGTGTTTGAAATACTTCTTCACCTAGAAAGCTATTGATTAGACTGGTCTTACCAGCCCCAGAACTACCAATCAAGAGTGTTACCCCTTCTTTTGGAAGAAGGTTCTGCACCTCCTCAAGCTGCTCTGGCTGATAGAGACTAACCGGATGGATGTGAACCTCTGGGTATAAGGCATTAACTTGGGCGATAAAGTCATTGTAGCTGTCGCTTAGGTCACACTTGGTCAGCAAAACATGAATAGCTAATTCTTCCTGGCCAAATACCATGAGGTAGCGCTCCAACTTTGCTAACGATAGATTTTGATCAACTGCTATAAGAATCATGAGCTGGTCAACATTTGTAGCCAGTATCTGCTCTTTACTAGCAAAATGATCGTCCTTAGCCGTTTTATTTCTAGCTTTTTTAACGATACGATGTCGTTCTACAAGATTTGAAATGGTCTGCTCCTTAGATATCGTTTCTATGTTAACAATATCTCCCACATAATAGGATTCCTTTAGTCGTTTTTTGTCAATTGTTAGTAGACTGCCATCGATTAATCCTACTTGATAGCCACCCTTGGTTTCAGAAACCACGCGGGCATATAATTCTCCATCGGTTACTTTTTCTAATAAATAAGCCATGTGCTTTCCTCTTTTCCTAATCCTTACCCAGCTCACGAGGATTTTTACACAAAAAATCCTATCCTTTCATGGCAAAAGACACCAGAAAGGATAGGATTCGGCTTTTTTAGGCAAAAGAAACACAGATAGTTTTCATTTACTTACAGGGCTTGATCGCTTATCTTTAAAGGAGTTAATGCCAATACTGTTGTAGTTATTTTTAGTAATGTGTTCATAGTAAAAACTCCTTTCATCGTTTGTTAACGTGTATAAGTTTAGCACGCAAAGCCAATACTGTCAAGAGTATTCAGAAAATTTCTTAAAAATACAAGACAAAAAGCATCCAAACGAATGCTTTGTAGTTTTATCAATAGCCATAACCAGAGTTAATGTAGGTTGCCCAGGCTTGATCTTCAGCTAATGTTTGAGCTGAAGTGTACTGGCCCCGGTAGTTGTTCCAAACAGATTCGCCAGCTCCAGGAAGATACCCATAAGCAGGTTGATCATAAACCGTTAAACCATAGGCTTCGATGATGCTGTTTAATTTAAGATTATAAGACGTATCTGTCGCATAAGTACCTGTCAAGGCTGCTGTCGCATCCCAATAGTTAGGGGCATAGGATTTACGGGCTCCCGCATAAAAGTCACTGCTTAATAAATTAGCATAATCATACATGGATTCAGCCCAACTATTGTAGGCCCTAAATGGTGCATCTATGTAGTAAGGATTCCCAAAACCATCGTCTTCCCAAGTTTTCATGGTCACTGAATTGCCATAATAAGAACCTTTGATGCCATAGAGATTGTAGCTTGGGCCGAGAGCCAAACCTGATTGACCACTATGGGATTCTAAAATAGCTTGTGCTATCATAACAGACGCATAAAGATCACGTTCCTGCGCAATTTGTCGAGCTCGCTCACCCACTAGATTAATAAAGTTAACAGTGGCATCACCTGTTAGACCCTCTGCTTCTACGGTATTGTTTTTTGACTCGCTAAAAGGATTGCCAAATAAACCAGCAATCATACCGGTTAAAGCCAACCCAGCCATCATCCATTTTTGCGTTCCTTTAGTCATTCTTATCTCCAATTCTTTTTAAATCCTATAATTCTCACTATCTCAAAGTATATCAAAGGGATTTGACGAATAGAGGACATTCTATGACAATTGTGTAATATTTATCTTACAGATTTTAACAATGGACTTTCCAAAATGACTAAAGTTAGCAAACGGTTTCGTTTTTCTAACAGATATGGTAAACTACTACTATTGATTTATTCACAAAAAAATAATCAATAGGACAAATTATGAAAAAAATATTCTTGCTCATTATAGGACTGCTAACATTTGCACTAGGTACTTTAGGTCTCTACTTACCAGTATTACCGACAACTGTCTTTTACATGATAGCAGCCTATTGTTTTGCCAGATCATCCGACAGATTTTACAACAAATTGACCCGTTCGAAACACTATGACGAATACATCGTCAAACCCTTCATCCATGGTCAAGTTTCTAATCGTAAAAAATCACATATCTTTCTTTCTTTGACCATCGTTTTTGGCCTTAGTATGTTGATAGCACCTCCTATCTGGGTCAAATGGATGCTTGGCGGGATTTACTTGGCCCACATCATAGGTCTGTCTTGGTACTGGGCCTTCAAAGCCAAAAAGAAATAACCTAGTCCTCTCAGAAAGTGGACTTAAGGCTCTAAATAGGATAAAATACTGCTATGAAAATCATAATCACATCTGGTGGAACTTCTGAAGCCATTGATTCCGTTCGTGACATCACTAATAAAGCGACTGGCCGTCTAGGGCAGGTCATGGCTGAACGCTTTTTAGAGGCGGGACATGACGTCACCTTTGTGACCACCAAACATGCTTTTAAACCGCAACCTCATGATCGGTTAACAGTTCGTCTGATTTCTAACGTCGTTTCCTTAACGGAGACTCTTGAACCATTGGTCAAAACCCATGATGCCATTGTTCATGCCATGGCAGTCTCTGACTACACGCCGGTTTACATGACTGACTTTGAGACAGTCTCTGAAACTAAAGATCTAAAGCAATTCCTATCTGCTCATAATGCGGAGACCAAAATTTCTTCTTCAGCAGATTACCAAGTTCTTTTTCTGAAAAAGACACCGAAAGTCATCAGCGCTATTAAAGAATGGAATCCAGCTATTCACTTAATCGGTTTCAAACTACTGGTTGACGTTGCTAAGCAAGAGCTATTTGAGGTGGCGCGTGCAAGCCTTCTTAAAAATAAGGCGGATGCCATCGTTGCTAACGATCTGACGGAAATCTCAGGAGATACTCACAAGGCTTACCTTGTAACTACTTCTAAAGAAATACAGGCCGAAACAAAGCAGGGTATTGCTGACATGATTCTTACTTTTTTAAAAAACATTGAGGATGCAAAATGATGAAACACATTACACTTGCTGTCACAGGGTCTATCTCAGCCTATAAGGCAGCAGAGCTTGTCAGTCAGTTGGGAAAACTTGGCTATGAGGTCACTGTGTTGATGACCAAATCAGCTACTGCCTTTATCACCCCTTTGACCCTTCAGGTTCTCTCCAAAAATCAGGTTCATCTCGATGTCATGGAAGAACCTCAAGTAGATAAAGTCAACCACATTGAACTCGCAAAACAAACAGATCTTTTTTTGGTAGCGCCAGCTTCTGCTAATATTATCGCCAAGCTTGCCCATGGTCTGGCAGATGATATCGTTTCTTGCGTTTCCTTAGCTCTGCCTGCCAACATTCCAAAACTGATTGCACCTGCTATGAATACTCAAATGTACAACAATCCAATCACTCAGGCTAATCTTGCCACACTGACGCAATATGGCTATCACGAAATTTTACCTCGGGAAGCCCTCTTGGCTTGTGGTGACTTTGGTCGCGGTGCTTTAGCAGACCTTTCACTTATTATAGAAACAATTGAGGAGACCTTGAATGCCAACACTTACTAGAAAAAAACAAGCTAACCAACTTGCTGTCATTGCCATGTTCTTTGCCACAATGTTGGTCATCCATTTCATGACATCGTTTATCTTTAATGTTATTCCATTTCCGATTAAGCCTACGCTGGTTCACGTTCCGGTTATTATAGCCTCTATTATTTATGGACCTCGCATTGGGGCGATACTAGGTTTTTTGATGGGGATTATCAGCGTTATAGCGAATACATTTGTATTGTTACCAACAAGTTATTTATTTTCACCCTTTGTCCCAAATGGTAGTTTCGTGTCCCTTATCATCGCCATTGTTCCACGGGTGCTTATCGGAATCACACCTTACTTTGTATACAAATGGCTTCATCATAAGACTGGCTTGATCATCGCTGGTGCGATCGGTTCCATGACCAATACCATTTTTGTACTCGGTGGGATCTTCATTCTATTTGCAAATGTTTATTCAGGTGATATTCAGGCTATGCTGGCGGTTGTTTTTGGCGGAAATGCTATCGCGGAAATGGTTATCTCAGCCTTATTAACGCTTGCCATTGTGCCCTCTTTACAAAAATTAGCCAAAAAATCATAACTCACCAAAAGGGAGTGGGACAAAAATCGGTAACCGAATAGGTTCGATTTTCCCCTCCCTTTTTTATTTTTTAGGTTAGGGCTGAGAAGGTCTATCCCCAGTCCTTCTCACTCCCACCCTCGCATAGCTCAAACAGTCACTTTATGACTGTTTGAGGTTGGAAATAGGGGAAACAATATTTCCCTCTTTTGTTAGGGCTGTAAAAACTGATGAAATCAGCGAAGAGAGGCCACTCAGCAGTGGCTCATTGGTGCTAAAGCACCTAATGACCTGTGCAGGGGTAACACTAAAACTGGCATAGCCAGTGAGTGTTACTCCCAACCACTGCGTCTTGTTTAATTGATAATAAATTATTAGGAGGCTAGGACTTTTGTCCCAGCCACTTTTTGATATTGTTTAGTCTTAGGTAATTTTGACAATGGAGTCGAAAATCACTGAAAATTTTTCTGAAATGTTAAATATTTAACTGTTATTTTTGCAAAATCATGATATAATGAAAGCGATTAAATATTAAAGGAGCTTTTCCCATGTCCTATCAAGAAAACTACCAAAAATGGTTAGATGCTTCTAACCTTCCTAATGACTTACGTGAAGAGTTGATTTCCATGGATGAAAAAACCAAGGAAGATGCCTTTTACACAAACTTAGAGTTTGGCACAGCTGGTATGCGTGGTATTATCGGTGCAGGAACGAACCGTATCAATATATTCGTGGTTCGTCAGGCGACTGAAGGGTTGGCCCAACTGATTGAAAGCAAGGGGGATGATGCTAAAAAACGTGGTGTCGTTATCGCTTATGATAGCCGTCACAATTCACCAGAATTTGCGGATGAGTCAGCTGCTGTTTTAGCTCAGCATGGCATCAAAGCCTATGTTTTCGAGGGACTTCGTCCTACACCAGAGCTTTCTTTTGCAGTTCGTCATCTCAACACTTGGGCTGGTATCATGATTACTGCAAGTCATAACCCTGCACCATTTAATGGTTATAAGGTATACGGGGAAGATGGTGGTCAAATGCCTCCAGCAGATGCGGATGCGCTTACGGCTTATATCCGTGCCATCCAAGATCCGTTTACAATTGCAGTCGCTGATTTGGATGCAGTCAAAGAGAACGGACTTGTGGAAGTCATCGGTGAAACCGTCGATGCCGAATACCTAAAAGAAGTGAAATCGGTCAATATCAACCAAGACCTCATTAATCAATATGGCCGTGACATGAAAATTGTCTACACCCCTCTTCATGGGACAGGTGAAATGTTGGCCCGTCGTGCTCTCGCTCAGGCTGGTTTTGAAGCTGTTGAAGTTGTTGAGGAACAGGCTGTAGCTGATCCTGATTTCTCAACAGTGAAATCTCCTAACCCTGAAAGTCAGGCAGCTTTTGCCATGGCCGAAGAACTAGGTCGTCAGGTCGGCGCAGACGTTTTAGTTGCAACAGATCCAGATGCTGACCGTCTTGGTGTTGAAATTCGTCAACCTGACGGCAGTTACACCAACCTCTCTGGTAATCAGATTGGTGCTATCATCGCTAAATACATCCTCGAAGCCCATAAGCAAGCTGGTACTTTACCTACAAATGCTGCCCTTGCTAAATCTATTGTTTCAACTGAATTGGTCACCAAAATCGCCGAAAGTTATGGCGCAACCATGTTCAATGTGCTTACAGGCTTTAAATTCATTGCGGAGAAAATTCAAGAATTTGAAGACACTGGCAACCACACCTACATGTTTGGGTTTGAAGAAAGTTTTGGCTATCTGATCAAGCCATTTGTCCGTGACAAGGATGCCATCCAAGCCCTACTGTTGATTGCCGAAATCGCTGCTTACTATCGCTCTAGAGACTTAACGTTAGCAGATGGCATTGACGAAATCTACAAAGAGTATGGCTACTTCGCTGAAAAAACGATCTCAGTGACCCTGTCAGGTGTTGATGGTGCCGCTGAAATCAAGAAAATTATGGACAAATTCCGTGGGGAAGCTCCAGCTACCTTTGGCAATATTGCAGTAGCTAAAACGGAAGACTTCCAAGAGTTAACCTCTACTACTGCTGATGGCCAGGTGATTGCTCTAACAACGCCACCGAGTAATGTGTTAAAATACACATTAGCAGATGATTCTTGGCTAGCTGTTCGTCCCTCTGGAACAGAGCCTAAGATTAAATTCTACATTGCAACCGTCGGAGCTGATCTCGCTGACGCACAAAACAAAATTGAAGCCATTGAAGCTGAAATCAATGCATTTGTCAGATAAGTTTGTCAAATTTATGAACGAAACGCATCGCGCAATGAATGAGATTGCGTGGTGCGTTTTTCTTTCAAATCCAATAGACTGACCACTAACTGCTTTTCCTGTTACTGTTACTGGTATTGATGTGATCAGTGGGAGACCCATCTAGTCTCATATTGCTTTTCATCGCCAATCACCATACGGCTAATCATATAAAAAAGCAGAGGGATCGTTTTGTAATCCTGACTGCTTTTTTATGATTTTTAGGCCTTAGGTTTAGAGTATGCCTTAATATAAGTTCTTTCATGGTAAACCTGCTCAATATCAAAGAGATCGATATTTTCTTTTTGAGAAACGATGTAGACGCCCTCTCTTTGATAATAAGGGATCTCTTGTCCGTCACGGGAAAATTTAAGCCGTTTCTCGTCTAAGAGTACCTCAAATTGAAAACCTTCTTGATCTTTAGGTCTTCCGACAACTAGAAAATCTTCTGCGACAACAGTTGCACCCCATTTTTGATAGAGGTGGTTAGCAGCATCGCCATCTCGGGTAAAAATAGCTAGCGCTTCTACTTCTTTAGCAATCAAAGCTTGTTCAGCTTCAGCAAAGAGCTGGGAAGCAATGCCCTTGTTTTGATGATCTGGGTGCACGGCCAAATTTTCAAAGTAAGCAACCTTGTTAGCAGGATGGTAACGGTAGCTTTGGCTGATATCTTCCTGATAGATGTTGATGGTCAGCAGTCCTAAAACCTGATCACCTTCAACAGCAATCAAATCAATCTGATCTTGGTAAATATTCGTATTCATTTCCTCCTTTTCTCATGACATGTCGTCAAAGAAGGGTGAAAACAGATGGCTTAGAGCCTTAGTATAAACCCAGGATTTTTCAAATTCTGGCTGATAGGGTATGATTTTCATTAACTTTCTCCTCTTAAATAAAATGATCGTTAGCGTCTGACTGATTGTCCCATTCGGAAATAGGTATGACGCTTACCGCGAATAGCAATGCTATAAGCCATGAGATTTTCAGGTTCTGGCATACGACCATAGCCACCATCTCCAATGTGATGAATGTCACTCCCTACCCGCTTATTGCTCAGAGCGAAAGTGCGTATCGTGTCCCTATCAGCACTTTCTTGACTGGTGCCAATGGTTGACATGACAAGACCACCTCGTTTTTTGACTGCTATAACAGCCTCTCTAGCTTCCGCTTCTGTGACGCCAGGCACCGTTCCAACGGCAGGGATAAGAACACCATCTGCACCCAAGGCCACAAACTCTTCTAGAACTGGAATATTGATGATACTCTCCCCAAGACCAGCGCCATGCATTTTTCCAGCAAAGATTAGCCCTGAAAAATGAGATTTTGCAACTGTAATAGAGGTTTTTATCGCATCAAGCGAGACACCTGTCGAAGGATTTCCTGTCAGCATGATAAAGTCAACACCGATTTTTTCAGCTTGCTCAAAGGTGGCTACTGTCGCTAATCGTCCTGCTGGCAAGGTCACTTTCTCATCTTGCACCTTGAGCTGATCATCGACCGGCTCTAGATTAATGCCAATTGGGCGTCCAGTTAAACTTTTTAAGCTAGTTATCGGTGTATTATCCTCAAAGCCATTGATAAATTGGCTAAAAACATCAAATTCATTTAGCACAATTAAGTCAGCTCCAAAGCTTGCCATCATCTCGGCATTCGTCACACCAGCAATCAAAGGTGCAGCAGTCACGACCGTCTCACCTAAAATCGTCCGACCTTCACTGCTTAAAATAGCAGCTTTAAGGTCTATTGCAGACATCTGCTCAAAGTCACTAGCATAACAAGATAATAAGCGTTTCATCGGTGATCCTCTTTACATTGATATAATTTAAAACCATTATACCACAAAAGAATTCGAGCGCTATTCACTGACAAAAGAAAAATACGCGCCTAAGACTATTGATCGGTGGGTTAGTATACTCGTAGCAAATAGAGGCCGCATTACTGGAGACAGCTGACAAAGTTTCCCATTTCTAACTCATTTTTGATATAGTTTGCGTCTATATCATCCCTCCATTTTTAACTATTTTTCAAGCCATGCTTTATCTGCTAAAATGAATCCATCAAATAAAAGGAGACTTCAAAATGACTCAATCAAAATTTCAATTAGTCGGATCACTCTTGCGTCCTGCCAAACTTAAGTCCTATAAGGCTGAAATCGAACACCGTGATGATATCCAATACCCTTTCTACGACGCCCTGCCGGGATACAAGGAGACAGAAACTGCTGATATCAAGCAAATCATTGCCGACCAAAAAGAAAACGGTATCGATATATTGACAGATGGTGAGTTCGGTCGTTCTATGTGGCACTTGGACTTTGTATGGGGCCTAAAAGGGATTGAGCGTTATATCGCAAAACATGGCTATACTTTCAAAGACTATGACGGTACACAATTTGAAACCCGAAAGGACATCGGCATTCGCATTACAGAACCACTTTCCGGAAAAGGTCATCACTTCTTGGATATCTACAAATTGGTTAAGGCTGAAGCAGGGGATCACGAAACCAAACAAACCATTTGGGGGCCAGCCCATGCCTATACTGAATTAGCTATCTTTGATGGACTGGCTGGTGAAGGACAAGTATACGAAACTAATGAAGAGTTAAAAGCTGGTCTCATCAACGCTTATAAAGAATTTCTAAGGGAATATAAGGAAATTGGTGGTAAGATTATTCAATTTGACGATTGCCTTTGGGAATTGTTTGATGAATCTAATCCTGCTTCATTCTTCGCAGATGGTAATGCAGGATTGGCTGAATTAGCAGATGAATTCATCGCCATCAACAACGAAGTCATTGACTATGCTCATGAGATTGGTTTGACTGTTTGGACGCATAATTGCCGTGGAAACTACGAAAGCCGTTCTGCTGCTGAAGGTACATACGAAGCCATCGCAACAAAATTCTTGAAAGACCAAAATTACGACCGCTTCTTTCTCGAGTGGGATAGCGAAGTTGCTGGTGACTTAAAAGCTCTTGAAGCTTTAAAGGATCGTGATGCTGAGGTCGTTTTAGGGCTTCTTTCGTCTAAAACGACAACACTTGACGATGAAAAACGGGCTTTAGACCTCTTGGAAGAAGCTAGCCAAATTCTCCCTAAAGAGCGCCTCTTCCTATCTCACCAATGCGGCTTTGCTTCTTGCGATTCAGGTAACGAGTTAGCCACTCCTCAACAATGG
>NZ_JBRUCW010000017.1:0-50313 GCF_053203525.1 Streptococcus rifensis
TCACCGATTACATTTTTTACTACAATAACAAACGCATTAAGACTAAACTAAAAGGACTTAGCCCTGTGCAGTACAGAACTAAATCCTTTCACTAATATTTCCTGTCTAACTTTTTGGGGTCAGTACAAGGTGCTAGTCTTTTTCTTTTGGTGTGTTACCAAAAAGATTCGTTTTCTGATATAATAGAAAAAATAAAAGGAGGAAAAACCAGTTGAAAATTAGACAATTAGCACGAGAATGTCTTAAAAATCTTTATTTTCACAAATACCGCTATTTGCTAACTAGTATCTTATTGCAAGTCCTTTTGATGACACTTGGTCGATATCTATTAGGACTAATTTTTAACTTTGCCCTAAGATTAGCTGGCGTTTCAAATCTAAAGCAAGATAATTTCTTAGATGTTATAGGACAAACAGCGCCATTTTTAGTTCTCGTGGGTTATATCCTTTTAGTAGCAGCTTTTATTTTTTTAGAATACATTTGTCTCATCTACATGGTAGTAAGTTCCTACCGCAATGTAGAAATTAGAGACATGCTTAAAGTAGCCTGGCAGAAAATGAAGTGGCTGTCTGGATTTCAAATAATCGTTTTCTTAGCTTACTTGGTACTTATGATACCTATAGGAAATCTTGGATTAAGCTCTCCATTACTAGATCGGTTTCGGATTCCTGATTTTATATCTGGTGAGCTCTTAAAAACTTGGTTTGGTACTATTTTTTATTATGGTTTTCTTGCTTTAATTTTGTATGTAAATATTCGCCTAATATATTTTTTACCACTCTCTGTCGTTAATGAAGACACACCTTGGCAAAATATGATCCAGAGTTGGCGTTTAACGAGGCACAATAAATTAAAATTATTGATTGTTGTTCTCCTATTTACAGGATTTGTTACTGGGATAGGTATTCTATTCACCTACCTTTTATCAATTATTTTTGGAATTTTAGATAATTGGTGGAATAACATAGCCTTTCAAACGCTTTTCTATAGCTTGGTTAAGGGAATTATTTATATCGTAATTTTCCTTAATAAATTAGTAACTATCGAAGTTTTGGTTAATCATTTACTTGGAGCTGATGATTTGGACCGATCCGTAGATTATGTTACTTTGTCAGATAGTGAAGCAAGGCCTTTTCGTTACCCAAAGTGGAGCAAGTTCCTACTACTAGCAACAATTTTAATTTCAATTTTTTACAATGGCATCCAACTTTATCTTGCTAATCTCAATAAAGATGTCGCTATGATTGCTCATCGTGGTGATGTTACAGCAGGAGTCGAAAACTCGATTGAAGCTTTAGAAGCTGCTCATTCTAAAGGAGCGGATTTGGTTGAGATGGATGTTTTGATGACGGCTGACCAACAGTTTGTAGTGCTTCACGACAATAATCTTTTGCGTTTAGCGGGCAGGAACTGGAATGTTTCCGAGAAATCATTACAAGAGATTGAGGGCCTCGGTATATACCAGGATGATTTTGTTAGTGAAATTGTTACTCTTGAAACATATGTCAAAAAAGCTAAGGAACTAAATCAACCCCTTCTAATTGAATTGAAGCCACATGGAAGTGAACCTGATAACTATGTAGAGCTTGTCTTAGAAGAATTAGATCGCTTAGATATCGGAAAAGATGATAAGGTTATGTCTCTAGATTTAAAGCTTATGGAAAATATTGAGAAGAAAGCACCCCAATTATCCACAGGATATGTCATTCCTTTGCAATTTGGTAGTTTTGGCAATTACGGTGTTGATTTTTATGTTATTGAAGAATTCTCCTATAATGAGATTATTATGCTAAGCGCAGAACAACAAGGTAAGGATTTGTATGTTTGGACGATTAACGATTCATCTACTATGTCTAATTATTTGCAAAGTCCAGTAAATGGTATTATCACTGATGAACTAAATCTTTTTAAATCAGAACAGTCTGATCTTTTGGAAGATGATGGGTATTTCGCCAGGGCTCTTAGATTATTGGCTTCACAAAAATAATTGATCTTCCGTCCAGACAAATCAAAAACTACAAATAAGCCCCATTTCCATTCGGAAGTGGGGCTTTCTGAACGATTAAGTTAGACGTTGAGGACTTTATTAAGAAAATCTTGAAGACGAGGATGTTGAGGATTATCGAAAATTTGGTCTGGGGTATTGTCCTCAAGGAATTCACCGCCATCTGTAAAGATCACTCGGTTAGCAACCTTGCGGGCAAAACCCATTTCGTGGGTGACAATCAACATGGTCATGCCTTGTTCAGCTAAGTCCTTCATAACATTGAGAACATCACCAACCATTTCAGGGTCTAGAGCCGAAGTTGGTTCGTCAAAGAGCATGATGTCTGGTTTCATAGCAAGAGCCCGGGCAATCGCTACCCGTTGTTTCTGCCCACCTGAGAGGCTATCTGGCATAGCATCGCGCTTGTCAGCCAATCCAACCTTATCGAGAAGCTCTGACGCATAGCTTTCGGCTTCTGCTTTTGACATGATTTTATGCTCAATAGGTGCAAAGGTGATATTATCCAAAACAGTCATATGTGGAAAGAGATTAAAATGTTGAAAAACCATGCCGATATTTTCCCTGACCCTATCGACTTTTGTCTCTTTATCTAGGAGGTCATAGCCATTTACGATGATGTGTCCGCTAGTAGCCTCTTCTAACAGGTTAAGGCTGCGTAAGAAGGTCGACTTACCAGACCCAGATGGACCGATTATGCAGACAACATCTCCCTCATAGAATTGGGTTGTAATCCCTTTAAGAACTTCATTGTCCCCGAAATATTTATGCAAATCTTGGACATCAATCTTTAATGTTGCCATTACTTATTCCTCGTTTCTAAGCGTTTTGCCAATCGTGTCAATAGCGTAATAATAATCAAGTACAATACTGCTAGTATAGCATACATACGGAAGGATTGGTAGTTACGTGCAATGATGATTTTTCCTGTTTGGAAAAGTTCCACCAAGCCAATAGCTGAGATGATCGTTGTATCTTTAAGTGTAATGACAAATTGGTTGATAAAGTTCGGTAGCATGATTTTTCCTGCCTGAGGTAAAATGATACGCTGCATCGTCTTACCATAAGAGATACCTAGGCTTCGACTGGCTTCCATCTGACCAGGTGGAACAGCCTCAATACCGCCTCGCACAATTTCTGCAATATAGGCACCTGAGTTGAGAGAAAGGGCGATAACCCCTGCGACGAAGTCATTGATAGGACTTTGTTGGCCAGTGACAGATTCAATCAAGTTGGGAATACCCCAGAAGATAAAGGCTGCAACAATCATAAGGGGAATCCCTCGAATCACGTCAACAAAGAGACTTGAAATCACGCGGAGTGCTTTGATAGGGCTAACAGCCATCATCCCAAAGATAATCCCAATGATGACTGCAATAGCAAAGGATAGCAAAGCTAAACCGAGCGTTACGCCTAGTCCCTTAAGGAGTTGGTTCCAGTTATTGCCAAGGAGTCCAGAAATCGTTGATTCGTCGACAGAACTCGCCTTTTCGAAACTCTTGTTTTCGGATAGGTAGTTAGCTAAAATCGCATCGTACTCACCGGACTCAACCAGGGCTGCTAAACCATTATTAAACATTTCGATTAATTCTGGGTTGCTCCCTTTTTTAACAGCAAATCCGTATTGACCAATAGGGATCCCTTTAATCGGAGTCGCTAAGTTTTGTCCTTGTGTTATAGCATATTTGACAACTGGCTCATCATCCATAACAGCCACGACAGCACCAGTATTTAAAGAATCGTACATACCTGAGGCTTCAGAGAATGTTTTAACAGTGTAGCCATACTTATCTTTGTTTTCATCGAGAAAGTCCTGTGAAGAAGTCCCGTTTTTGACACCAACAGTCTTTCCTTTGAGGTCTTCGTAGCTTGTGATATCACTATCTTTTTGAACAGCTAAAATAGCATTAGCAGTAAAGTAGGCGTCTGAAAAATCAAAGGTTTCTTTACGAGCATCTGTAATAGACATACCAGCGATCATCCCATCTGCCTGACCAGATTGAATGGCGTTTAGGGCGGCATCAAAACCTGGGTTTTGAATCTCAATAGCAAAGCCTTGTTGCTCAGCGATAGCTTGGATTAGTTCCATGTCGATACCAACATAAGTGTTAGATTCATCTTGGAATTCAAAGGGGGCAAAGGACGAATCGCTGACAATTGTATAAACTGGTTTGATAGCAGTTGCCTTGGCGAGAGCATCACCTGTCAAACTAAGGCTACTAGAGAAGGTTGATGCCTCTGTTTCATCGTCACCAACCCATTCAGCGATGATGGCGTCATAGGTCCCATCAGCCTTCATTTCCTTGAGGGCTTTGTTAAAGTCGTCAACAAGGTATTCGTATGGGCCGTCTTTTTTGACAGCAAACCCAAAGGAACCAATATTTTCAGGCTCCATATTGATGGCGAGGTCTTGCCCTTGCTTGATAGCATACTGAATGACGGGAGTATCATCCATGGCAGCGTCTACTGCACCAGCTGCTAAACTGTTATACATCTCAGTTCCCGTATCAAAGGGCTTAATGGTATAACCGTATTTTTCCTTGTTTTCTTCCAGGAACGTTTGAGAAACAGTCCCGTTTTTGACGCCGACAGTTTTCCCTTTAAGGTCCTCGTAGCTTGGTACGGTTTTATTTCCGGTACTAGCAATGACAATAGACGTGTCAAAATAAGAATCAGAGAAGGTAAAGACCTTCTGGCGGGCTTCTGTAATGGTCATTCCGGCCATGATGGCATCAGCTTGTCCTGATTGCACTGCGTTGACTGCCGCATCAAACCCTGGATAGGTATTATTGGTCGTCCAACCTGAACGTTTAGCGACTTCCTCGATAATGGCGACATCTATGCCTTTGTAGGTTCCATCAGTGTCTTGGAATTCAAAAGGGGCATAGGTAGAGTCAAACACAATATCAATCGTTTCAGCCTGAACAGTGTGTCCTGTCAACATGGTATAAAGGGGAAGTAAGGTTAGCAAGAGCGCTAAAAACTTTTTCTTCATTAGGAGTCTCCTTTGTAGTAGCAGTTGGTCAAATACTTTTATGGTTAAAGGGTATCTAAACCAACTCCCAAAAATATTTTTCCATTATACCAAATTCTGAAAATTTTTGCAAATTGAATATGTTAGAAAATCTAACATATTAATAAAAACTTCTTACAAAAAATTATGGGTTAACCATAGACCTTTTACGATCAAAAGACTATAATGAAGAAAAAAGCAATTGAAAGGAGTTTTCTATGATAATCACAACATCTCAAACCATTGATGGACGTCAGGTCACAGACTATAAGGGCATTGTTTTTGGTGAGGTCATTACAGGAATCAACGTCTTAAAGGATATAGGCGCAGGTCTTCGCAATATTTTTGGAGGTCGCTCCGGCAGTTACGAAGGCGAGTTGACGGAAGCTAGGGAAACAGCCCTTAAAGAAATGGAAGATAGAGCCATAGCGCTAGGTGCTGATGCTGTTATTGCGGTTAAGATGGACTATGAAGTGCTTGGGGCTGACAATGGCATGCTCATGGTGACCTGTAGTGGCACGGCGGTTAAGTTGACATAGAAAAGTGGAGGCTGGTTTTCCAGCCTTTTCTCTCTGATTTTGTGGTAAAATAAGGCTATGATTGAAAGAAGAACAGATAAAGCATTTCGGCTTGTTTCCAAGTACGAGCCGTCCGGTGACCAGCCTCAAGCGATTGAGCAACTAGTCGATAATATCGAGGGTGGCGAGAAGGCCCAGATCCTCATGGGGGCAACAGGGACAGGAAAGACCTATACCATGAGTCAGGTTATCCAAAGGGTCAATAAACCTACTCTTGTTATTGCCCACAACAAGACACTTGCAGGACAACTTTACGGGGAGTTCAAGGAATTTTTCCCAGACAATGCGGTCGAGTATTTTGTGTCCTACTATGACTACTACCAGCCTGAGGCTTATGTCCCGTCCTCTGATACCTATATTGAGAAAGATAGCTCGGTCAATGATGAAATTGATAAATTGCGCCATTCGGCAACCTCTGCCCTCTTGGAACGCAACGATGTCATCGTAGTGGCCTCGGTTTCTTGTATCTATGGTTTGGGGTCGCCCAAGGAATACTCCGACAGCGTGGTCAGCCTGCGTCCTGGGCAAGAAATCTCCCGAGACGGACTTTTGAATGCCCTTGTGGACATCCAGTTTGAGCGCAATGACATCGATTTCCAGCGGGGACGCTTTCGTGTTCGTGGGGATGTGGTTGAAGTCTTTCCAGCCAGTCGTGATGAGCATGCCTTTCGGGTAGAATTTTTCGGAGATGAGATCGACCGGATTCGGGAAATCGAGGCGTTGACAGGTCGCGTCCTAGGAGAAGTCAACCATCTCTCTATCTTCCCAGCTACTCACTTTATGACCAATGCCGATCACATGGAAGTGGCCATTGCTAAGATCCAGGCAGAACTTGAGGACCAGCTCAAGGTCTTTGAAGCTGAAGGCAAGCTTCTAGAAGCGCAACGCCTGAAGCAACGGACAGAGTATGACATTGAGATGCTCCGTGAGATGGGCTACACCAATGGCGTCGAGAACTACTCCCGCCATATGGATGGACGGAGTGAGGGCGAGCCGCCTTACACGCTCTTAGACTTCTTCCCAGAGGACTTTTTGATCATGATTGACGAGAGTCACATGACCATGGGCCAGATCCGTGGGATGTATAATGGTGACCGCTCCCGCAAGCAGATGCTGGTGGATTATGGTTTTCGTTTACCAAGTGCACTGGACAACCGTCCCCTTCGTCGCGAAGAGTTTGAGAGCCATGTGCACCAGATTGTCTATGTGTCGGCGACGCCGGGTGATTATGAAAATGAACAGACAGACACTATTGTCGAACAAATCATTCGACCGACTGGCCTTTTGGACCCTGAAGTGGAGGTGCGTCCTACCCATGGTCAGATTGACGATCTGCTTGGCGAGATTACCAGTCGTGCGGAAAAAGGTGAGCGGACCTTTATCACCACCATGACCAAGAAGATGGCTGAGGATTTGACTGACTATTTCAAGGAGATGGGGGTCAAGGTCAAGTACATGCACTCAGATATTAAGACTTTGGAGCGAACCGAGATTATCCGTGATCTGCGCCTGGGTGTCTTTGATGTCCTGATTGGGATTAACCTTTTGCGGGAGGGGATTGATGTGCCTGAAGTCAGTCTGGTCGCTATTCTCGATGCGGACAAGGAAGGCTTCCTGCGCAATGAGCGTGGCCTTATCCAGACCATCGGTCGTGCCGCCCGTAACAGTGACGGCCATGTCATCATGTATGCCGATAACATGACCCAGTCCATGCAACGGGCTATTGATGAGACAGCCCGCCGTCGCGCCATTCAGATGGCTTATAATGAAAAGCACGGCATCACACCGCAGACCATTAAGAAAGAAATTCGGGACTTGATTGCGGTGACCAAGACGGTGGATAAAGACAGTATCGAGGCCCAGAACCCAGAAACCATGACTAAGAAGGAACGTCAGGCTCTCATCAAGGAGTTAGAAGGGCAGATGCAAGAAGCTGCAGGCTTGCTCGACTTTGAACTGGCTGCTCAAATCCGTGATATGGTTTTAGAATTAAGGGCTATGGGGTGATGGTTAAGCAAAATAATATGAGGAGAACTTCATGCCAACTCAACGCAACATGACCAGTCTCTACCTGATTCACGGTGATGAGATTCTTCTTCTCTATCGTGAGGGCTCTCGGGTAGCTAACCACCTCTGGGTTGCCTCAGCAGGAGGCCATCTGGAACAAGGGGAGCTAAATAACGCTAAACAGGGTGTTCTCAGAGAGTTGAAAGAAGAGTTGGGTTTGTCGGAATCTGACCTAAGGGACTTACAGCTGCGCTATGTGACACTTCGGCAAACTAAGGGCGAGATTCGAGTTATTTATTTCTTCTTTGCGGAATTGGTTGAGAAGATGTCACTAAAGTCTAATGAAGGCCAGCTCAAGTGGTTTTCCTTATCAGACTTGCATAATCTAGACATGCCCTTGACCGCTAAGCTCGTCTTGGAACATTATATAAAAACAGGCCACTTTGACCAGAACCTTTATGGTGGGCTTACTGTCGGAGAAGTGTTTGTGGTAGAAGCGTTAGTGTAGATTCATTTAATGGAAAATCAGGAGGAACCCTATCAGTGAATCATTCACCTCAACAGTATCTAACCTTTTTCAAAGAAATAGAGTCTTTAAAAACTGTTCAGCGTCAAAATCAAACCATGGATGGCCGTTATGAAAATGCTGCCGAGCATTCCTGGCAACTAGCCATTATGGCTCCTCTGTTACAATCCTTTTTTCAGGATGACGTTAACCTAGAGACTGTGATGTTGATGCTTCTCATCCATGACATTGGAGAAATTGGTGCAGGAGACACCTCTGTTTTCGATGAAGAAGGAAAAGCCACTTCTTATCAGAGGGAGTTATTTTCTGTCCAACAAACACTAGGGTATTTGCCGGATGCTTCAAGATCAAATTTGTTGACCCTGTGGAAAGAATTTGAAACAGGAACCAGTTCAGAAGCAAGGTATGCGAGAGTCATTGACGCCCTTGCACCGCTGATGAATCACTATTTTATAGCGCAGGACAATGATAATCCAGACGGCTTGACGAAACAACAGGTTTTAGCCAAAAAAGCTTTTATTGAACAGGAGAGTCCAGACATTTGGCAACTTGTTTTAGAGTTAGTAGCTAAGAGTGTTGACAAAGGGCTGTACAGCGATGATGACTCTGAAAGCTAAGGCTCTGTTTACAGAGCCTACTATATCTACTATATGTGAAATAAACCGAACAGACAGGTTGAGGAGAGCTGGTTAGATTCGGTTTGACTATGTTCATAATTTTTCAAAAAAATGTCAAATTATTCATAATCCCTTGACAAATGGCTAAAAAAGTTTTATTATTTTACTAACTAAAATAAAATGAGAAATGGAGACAGTTAGATGTCAGTGACTTGTCAGATATCATCAGCGAATTGTTACTTTTACAGCTACTTTAGATAGTGTTTGTAGACATGTAACCCATGGATGCAAACACGAGAAACGTTCAGTTTGTATCTATGTGGCTGTCCTTATTTGGCAGGTGCTCACATGGATGAAAATCTAAATGGGCAACCACATCATCTGTTCTCCTAACACAGTTGTCAAGGACCATTTAGATTGACTCTAGATGGTCCTTATTTTTATACAGTGATTGCCTAACAGTCTTTTCTTCATTAAAAAAAGGAGATAGAAAATGAAATTCCGTCGCATAGCCTTTATGGCTCTCAGTTTTATAGCTGTAACCAGTCTTGCAGCATGCAGCTCATCTGATCAAAATTCAGATCAAGTATCCATTGGAATCATCCAGTACGCAGAGCATGATGCTCTTTCAGCTGCGAAAGATGGCTTCCTTGAAGCCTTAAAAGAAGGCGGTTATGAAGAAGAGACGAATCTAAAGGTAGATTTCCAGAATGCTCAAGGGGACCAGGCTAACCTGCAAACGATGGTTGAGCAATTGGCTGGGAAAAACGATGTAAACTTTGCCATTGCAACCCCTGCAGCCCAAGCCTTGTTAAATGTTGATGGAGAAACACCGTCTGTCTTCACAGCGGTTACGGATCCGGTATCAGCTGGATTGGTAGAAAGTATGGAAAATCCTGGTGGTAATATGACAGGTTCGATCGATGCCACCGATGTTGCTGGACAAATTGAGATGCTCTTAAAAGTGGTTCCAGAGGCCAAAACAGTTGGAATTTTTTACAATTCCAGTGAGGTAAACTCTGAGGTTCAAGCAAAAGAAGCTCAAGAAGCCCTTGAACAAGCGGGTGTTAAGGTGATTGTTAAAACCGTTACAACGACAAACGATGTTCAGCAGGTCATGACATCATTATCAGGCCAAGTGGATGCGATTTACTTACCAACGGATAATACCGTCGCTTCGACAGCTGCGACGATTGGTGAAATTTTGATGGACAAAAAAGTCCCTGCTATTGGAAGTGATGAAGCCTATCTTGAAGGAGTTCTCTTTACTTACGGAGTTGATTTCCATGCTATTGGAGTTCAAGCTGGTCAGCTAGCATTGGACATCTTGGAAGGAAAAAATCCAGCAGATATTCCAGTTGAAAAGCCTGAGACAGCAAGCATTGCTGTTAACGAAGAAATGGCAGCAGTATTAGGCATTGAGCCAGATAGCATCGAAGCATTAAATAAATAGGAGAAAAATCATGTATCGTTCTTTTAAAAAATCACTTGTAGCAACTGTAGCGGGCTTGTCTCTGTTGACGTTATCAGCTTGTTCAACAGCGGATAAGGCATCAAATGATACGGTCAATGTCGGTATCTTACAGTATATGGAACATGACTCATTATCCGCAGCGCGTGAAGGATTTGTTGCAGAATTAGAAGCAAATGGATATAAAGATGGGGAAAAGATTACCATCGATTATCAAAATTCACAAGGTGACCAGGCTAATCTCCAAACGATTTCAGAACAATTGGTCGGTAAGAATCAATTGGTCTTAGCCATTGCAACTCCAGCAGCCCAAAGCTTAGCCACAGCTTCTATGGATGTTCCTATTTTATTTACGGCGGTAACAGATCCTGTTTCAGCTGACTTAGTGGACAGCTTTGAGAATCCTGGAGGTAATTTAACAGGTACCAGTGACCAGGCGCCGATTGATAAACAAGTAGAACTCTTAGGGCAAGCTGTTCCAGATGCCAAAACGGTTGGTATCTTGTATACGACCAGTGAACGAAATTCAGAAGTTCAGGTTGAAGAAGCTAGCAAACTCTTGGAAAAGGCTGGCTATACAGTAGTTTTAAAAGGGATTTCAACAACCAATGATGTTCAAGATGCTGCAACTAGTCTCATGAAAGATGTTGATGCCGTTTTTGTACCTACGGATAATACCGTTGCATCAACGATGACCATGATTGGAGAATTATCGATTGAATATAAGGTCCCTGTTATTGGCGGATCAACGGATATGGTCGACGCAGGTGGTTTGCTGACTTATGGAACAAACTATGAAGCCTTGGGTCGTCAAACAGCAAAAATGGCTATTAAGATTATTGAAGGTGAAGAGGTTTCAACCCTATCCGTCCAAGCGCCAGAAACAGTTGATTTGCATGTAAACGCAGAAATGGCTGACAAATTAGGTATTGATGTGTCTCATTTATCTGTCTCAAATTAAAAAACAAATGAACAGTTCTGTTCAAAGGAGAAAATCGTGGATTTAGTGTTATCGAGTTTATCTCAGGGGTTATTATGGTCAATTATGGCAATCGGTGTCTACTTGACTTATCGTATTTTAGATATTGCAGACCTGACAGCAGAAGGGTCCTACCCTTTAGGAGCCGCCATCTGTGCTACCTCTATTGTGAATGGTTTGAACCCTTTGTTAGCAACGCTTTTGGGATTCGTGGGTGGTATGGGAGCAGGCTTGGTATCTGGGCTCCTCCACACTAAGTTGAAGATACCTGCCCTTCTAACAGGGATCGTCACCTTGACTGGTCTGTATTCTATTAATTTGAAAGTATTGGGTAAAGCAAATGTTGCCCTTTTGCGGCAGACCACTCTGGTCACACAACTACAGGCTTTGGGGCTATCTAAAACAAATGCTGTTTTGGTTATCGGAGCGGTGTTTGTGGTAGTGGTCATTGCTCTGTTAACCCTCTTAATGAAGACGCAGGTTGGGCTTGCGTTACGTTCAACAGGAGATAATATTCCCATGAGTGAGGCGAACGGCATTAATGTCGACCGCATGAAAATCTATGGTTACATGCTTTCAAACGGTCTGATTGCTCTATGTGGTGCTCTTTTGACACAAAACAATGGGTATGCAGATTTAAATTCAGGAACAGGAACTATCGTTATCGGTCTTGCCTCTGTGATCATTGCGGAAGTGATTTTGAAAAACTTGAGCATTGGGATGCGATTGGCTTCAGTTGTGCTAGGGTCTATTTTGTATCGTTTAATTATCTTGGCTATTTTAGAAATCCCTGGTATGGACGCTGACCTAGTGAAATTGTTCTCAGCTATCTTGTTGGCTGTTGTCCTCTTTGTGCCAGAGTTGCAAAAAAAGCTAAACATTCGTCCGTTATCAGGAATGCAACAGAAAGGGTAGGTAAGGAAAGATGAGTACAATTTTATCCATACAATCCATTCATAAAACCTTTGAAGCAGGAACCATTAACGAAAATCATGTGTTAAGAGGATTATCCTTAGATGTTGATGAAGGGGATTTTATTTCGATTATCGGTGGCAATGGTGCTGGAAAGTCGACCCTGATGAACTCTCTAGCAGGTACCCTACCTGTTGATGAAGGAGATATACTATTAGAAGGCAAATCCATTAAGCAAATTCCAGCGGCCAAGAGGGCTAAAGAGATTAGCCGTGTTTTCCAAGATCCAAAGATGGGAACTGCATCTCGGCTTAGCATCGAAGAAAATATGGCCATTGCTTATCGTCGTGGACAGTCAAGGGGCTTAAGCTGGGGTGTTAAAGATAGCGAACGCCACATTTTCGCGGAATCTCTCAAAGAGTTAGGCTTGGGATTAGAAAACCGTCTAAAGGTGGACACGCAATTCCTATCAGGTGGGCAACGCCAAGCTTTAACGCTTCTTATGGCTTCCTTAGTCAAGCCTAAAGTGTTACTATTAGATGAGCACACTGCGGCACTAGATCCAAAAACCAGTGACATGGTTATGGGATTAACCCAAAAAATTGTTGAAAGCAATCAGTTAACCACCTTGATGATCACTCACAATATGGAGAATGCCATTGCCTACGGAAATCGCTTGGTCATGCTTCACCAAGGTCAAATTGTTGTCGATGTGCAAGGCGAAGAAAAGAAAAACTTAACAGTCCAAGAATTGATGGAACTTTTCCACAAAAACAGTGGCCAAGCCTTGGCTAATGACGAATTGATTTTAAGCTAGGCTCTGAATAGACAGAGATAAAAACGATTGGATTTTTCCAATCGTTTTTTTACTTTCTCTTCCATTTTTAAAGACACTAACAGGTGAAATCTAGGTGAAGTACGGGAATAGAGTACTGATTTGAGTGGATTTTTGGATTTTACAGGAATTTTACAAATGACGGGTTTGGATTTTACATTGCTTTGGTATCATGTGTTTGTAACAAATAATCTATAGTGTTTTAGGAGTTTTCAAACATGAAAAAATCATTTCTTTTAACTTTGACGGCAGTAGCAGGTCTTAGCTTAGCAGCATGTGGCGGCGGAGGCGGTGGTTCCGCAGCAGAACAATCTGTAAAGACAAACGGATCAACTTCCATGGAAAAAGTAATCGGTACCCTAGGTGAGTCCTTCATGCAAAGCAATTCAGATATTACTTTCACTTATGATCCAACTGGATCAAGTGCTGGTATCAAGGCTGCAGGTGATGGAACAGCAGATATTGGTCTTGCTAGTCGCGCCTTAAAAGAAGAAGAAGAAAGCACGCTGGAAGCAACTGTTCTAGCTTATGATGCTATCGCGGTAGTCACCAACCCTGACAATCCAGTGCAAGATTTATCGAAAGATGATTTAGCAGCTATTTATAAGGGTGAAATTACTAACTGGAAAGATCTCGGTGGTTCTGATTTAGAAATCGTTATTATCGGTCGTGAAGCAGGTTCAGGAACACGTGATGGATTTGAATCTATTCTTGAAATTGAAGACCAAGCAAAATACCGTCAAGAATTGACTTCAACAGGAGATGTTATTTCAACGGTATCATCTAACGAAAATGCTATCGGCTATGCGTCACTTGCTTCAGTCTCTGATGAAGTAACTGTACTAGATATTGATGGTGTGACTCCGTCTGAGAACACTGTTTTAGATGGTTCTTACGTGATGCAACGTCCATTCCTAATGGTGACTAAAAAAGGTGCTGAATTGTCAGAAGCTGCCAAAGCGTTCTTTGACTATGCAACTTCAGAAGAAGCTAAAGAACTTATCTTGAAGGCTGGCGTTTTCCCAGCTAACTAATCGTAAGTAGGAAGATTCATGAAAAAAAAGTTTGATTGGGAGATGCTGGTTCACGGCATCTTTCTTGCCTTAGGGCTAGTTAGTGTAGCCTCAGTGCTACTGATTACGGTTTATTTAATTGTTGCAGGTTTGCCAGCTATTTTCGAAATCGGAGTTTTTGATTTCCTTCTTGGTAAAGAATGGGCATCAACTGCTGGAACAGCTAAATATGGGATACTGCCCTTTATTTTATCAAGTGTTTATGGCACACTAGGTGCTTTGATAATTGGAGTGCCAATCGGCGTCTTGACAGCTGTTTATCTGTCTAAGGTGGCATCTCCAAAGGTAAAATTAGTAGTTAATGAGGCTATCAACCTTTTAGCTGCCATTCCTTCAGTCGTTTATGGTCTTGTCGGCATGTTGGTTTTGGTGCCTGGAATTAAAAAACTGTTCCATTTGTCAGATGGTGCTAGCCTTTTAGCAGCAATTATCGTCTTGGCCATTATGGTTTTGCCATCTATCATTAAGACAGCAGTTGTTGCTTTGGATGCAGTGCCGAAAGATTACGAAGATGCCTCGTTAGCCCTTGGTGCGACTGAGATGGAAACCTATTTCCGAGTTTCCTTACCAGCTGCAAAAAGTGGTGTGGCAGCAGCAGTTGTATTAGGTGTTGGACGGGCTATTGGTGAAGCGATGGCCGTTATGATGGTATCAGGGAATGCGGCTAATATGCCTTCTCTTTTTGAGAGTGTTCGCTTTTTGACGACAGCGGTAGCCAGTGAGATGTCTTACTCTTCTGGGTTGCAACGTCAGGCCCTCTTCTCCATTGCCTTGGTGCTCTTTACCTTTATCATGTGCATCAATCTCTTACTCAATTATCTTTTAAAGAAAAAGGAGCGTTAACATGGAAGACACGCGCTTATGGCAAAAACGGCGTCTCTACAGTTTGACGCTCAAGACTGCCATGCTCTTATCAGCAGCTATTACAGTAGGACTGGTTCTCTTTATTATTGTCTATGTGGTTTGGAATGGTGCTCAGCATTTGTCTTGGGAACTGTTGACGACTAGTCCCAGTTATTTAACAGGTAATATTGGGATTTTACCAGATATTTTAAATACTCTCTACATGGTGATTACGACTCTGGCAGTTGTATTACCAATTGGTATTGGGGCGGCTATCTATTTGACAGAGTATGCCAATCATCCACGGCTTATTAGCTGGATCGAGTTTACCACGGAAACCTTATCAGGGATTCCATCTATTATCTTTGGTCTAGTGGGTATGTTGGCCTTTGCTCAGATGTTTGGCTTTGGGACATCCATTTTAGCGGGTGCTTTGACCTTAGTGATGATGAACTTGCCCATTATTATCCGGACGACTCAAGAGAGTCTCAAAACTGTTCCGAACAGTTATAGGGAAGGTGCTTTTGCCCTTGGTGCTGGTAAGTCCCGTGTGGTCTTTACGGTTGTCCTCCCTAAGTGTGTGGCAGGTATTGTTTCAGGAACCATTTTAACGATTGGCAGGATTTTAGGGGAAACGGCTGCGCTCCTTTACACAGCTGGTCTTGCTCACGTAGCAACAGGCTACTTCTCAGCCATTTTCAAATCAGGAGCTACGCTGACAGTCTCGCTCTATGTCTATGCCAAAGAACAAGGGGAGTTTCAAGTGGCCTTTGCCATTGCAACTATTCTCCTCATCCTGACCTTTATCATCAACCAAGTGGCCTACCAAGTCACCCGTCTTTCACGGACGAAAGAGTAGAACAAAGGGGGTTAGAGGTCCTTTGTATCTTGGAATTGAACACGGGCTACGAGCTGTATCAAAAAGATAAGGCCTCCTTGAGTCTTAGGGACTCATCGTCTGCCTTCCTGTTTTGCCTTTGCTCGTTTAACGCCCTTTGTATCTTGGAATTGAACACGGGCTACGAGCTGTGTCAAAAAGATAAGGCTTCCTTGAGTCTTAGGGACTCATCGTCTGCCTTCCTGTTTTGCTTTTGCTCGCTAAACGCCCTTTGTATCTTAAAGAACTGAATTCGAGCTAAGGACTTGGATGATTTTCCTCCCTTCCTAGAGTCCTGAGACTCGTCGTCAGGGTTGAGAAATGCCCGTCGTCCTTTATACGCTCTCATATCTTTCAATTGAACACGGGCTAAAATACTCGGTAGAATGTTCCAGCTTCCTAGAAACCTGAGTTTCTGCGTCAGCTGATTCATTCTCCAACGTATTTCTTAACGCCCTTTGTATCTTGGAATTGAACACGGGCTACGAGCTGTGTCAAAAAGATAAGGCTTCCTTGAGTCATAGGGACTCATCGTCTGCCTTCCTGTTTTGCCTTTGCTCGTTTAACGCCCTTTGTATCTTATAATAAGGAGTTTTTGATGTCACAATCGATTTTATCTGTTGATCAGCTGGAGTTGTGGTACTCTGAGCACAAGGCCCTCAAGGGGATCAACATGACCTTTCCTGAGAATTCAATCACGGCCTTGATTGGCCCTTCTGGTTGTGGAAAGTCTACTTTTCTAAAAACTATTAACCGCATGAATGACCTGATAAAAGGGGTTCATTACGAAGGGACGATTACTTATGGTGGAGAGAATATTTTCCGCCAGGATATCAATGTCACTCATTTGCGCAAGGATATCGGAATGGTTTTCCAACGTCCGAACCCTTTTGACAAGTCGATTTACGACAACATTGCCTACGGGCCACGGACCCATGGTATTAGAAGCAAGGCTGAGCTAGATCCGATCGTTGAGGATTCCTTGAAAAAAGCAGCCCTCTGGGATGAGGTTAAGGACCGTTTGCATAAGTCAGCCCTTGGATTATCAGGTGGTCAGCAACAGCGTCTTTGTATCGCGCGTGCCTTGGCAGTCAATCCTAAGATTATTCTGATGGATGAGCCGACATCTGCCTTGGACCCTATTTCAACTGCAAAAATTGAAGAATTGATGGTAGAACTCAAAAAAGATTACACCATTATCATTGTGACCCACAACATGCAACAAGCCTTGCGGATTTCAGATTATACTGCCTTTTTCCTATTGGGGGAATTGATTGAGCATGGCAAAACCCAGGAACTCTTCTCAAACCCTGTTGAGGAGAAAACAGAAGCCTATATCACAGGAAGGTTTGGTTAATCATGAGAGAACGTTTTGATCATCAATTAGAAAAAATGCATATGGAACTTGTGGAGATGATGGCTATTAGTGAAAAAATGATGGCTCTGACACTTCGAGAGTTGAAAAATCCTGCCAATCATACTATGATAGAGATAAGCCCACTATACGAAACGGTGGAAGAGTTGAAGAAAAAAGTTGAGGCGCGTTGTTTAAAATTGCTCTTGCAACAACAGCCTGTGGCGCGTGATCTGCGTCGCATTTCTTCGACCTTAGAGATGATCAATGATATTGATCGTGTTGGGGAGCAAATCTTAAATATCAATGGTATGCTGGAAAAGGTGAATCAGACAGATGGCTTAGCCTACAATGCCTTATTAGAGCTTGCCAAAGTCACGCAAAAAGCTTTATCACTTAGCGTACAAGCCTATATTCAGGAAGATCCTGCTCTTGCTGAAGAAATGGTTGCTTACGATGATGTGGTTGACAAAGCTTTCAAGACCATGAAAAAATCCCTGATCAAAATCATGAAATTAGAAGAGGACGAGACCAAAGAAGAAGAAATCTTGGACTTACTCCTGATTGCAAAATATTTTGAAAAAATTGCGGACCATTCAGCAAACGCTGCGCGGTGGTTAATTTTCCTCGTTACTGGGGAGAGAAAAGGAACGTAAACGATGATTTGGTGTTTAGAAGATGACGACAGTATCCGTGAGATAGTCCTTTATACCCTGGAATCAACAGGGTTTGAAGGGCGTGGTTTTCCTGATGCTCACGCTTTCTTTGAAGCCTTACACAACAAGGAGGTGGCTAAGCCTGACCTCCTTCTTTTGGATATCATGCTACCTGATCAGGATGGGGTCTCGGTTCTTAAGGAATTGAGAGCTCAGCCTGATTTTGGTGATTTTCCTGTCATCATGACCACAGCCAAAGGCAGTGAATACGATAAAATCAAGTGCCTTGATTTAGGGGCTGATGATTACATGGTTAAGCCCTTTGGGATGATGGAAATGATTTCACGGATTAAAGCTGTTTTGAGACGCTACCGCGGGAAATCAGAAGAAACAGACCATTTACTCTTTAAGAACCTTGACCTTAATTTGACCCAGCACAAGGTTAAGCTAGATGGGCAAAAAATTAATTTAACTTTTAAAGAATTTGAACTTCTTAAACGCTTTTTGCAACACCCTAATCGCGTTTTTACCCGAGAAGAGCTCTTGCAAAAGGTTTGGGGAATGGACTACTTGGGAGAAACACGAACGGTCGATGCTCACATCAAAACCCTGCGACAAAAATTGGGTGCTTACAGTCAATATATCCGAACGATTCGCCATGTCGGCTATAGTTGGGAAGAAGGTGACCAATGACCAAGACGATTTTCAGAGCGATTTGGCTGATTTCGACTTTGACTTTGTGCCTTAGTTTATTTGGGGTTGGTTTGGTGTCCTTTCAATATTGGTCTAACCAACAGGAGCGGGTTCTCGATAGCCAACTAGGTACTTTGGTCCAAGTAGCGGAGCGACAGGGAGAATCAAGTTTAAAGGAGTTAGATAGCCAAGATTTTCGGATTACCTTAGTTAACGCTGAAGGTCAAGTGCTCTATGATTCGAAAAAAGATGCCAAAACCATGATGAACCATGGTCAGCGCGAGGAGATTGTAGAAGCTTTGGAGACCGGGTACGGGGAGAGTACGCGCTATTCGACAACTATGACCGAGCAGACGGTTTATCGGGCAAGACTTTTACCATCAGGAACAGTCTTAAGGGTAGCTGTGCAATTTATCTCTTTCTTAGGGACTCTCAAAGACTTCTGGGATTTCTTAGTGCTTATTTTCTTGTTGTCTTTACTGGCTGCTTATGCCATGGCCAAGTGGGTATCCAAACGAATCATGGTGCCTGTCAATCAGATTGACCTCAATGAGCCCTTATCTAGCCAAGTTTATGACGAATTCCTTCCTCTTTTGAGGCGGATGGATTTCCTTAATGAAACTAATGCCCAGCAAGTTCAGCAAATTCAACAAAGTGAGCGAGAATTACAGTTCATTACAGATCAGATGGCTGAAGGCCTCGTTATCCTCAATCGCCAAGATGAGGTGATGCTGCTCAACCAATCAGCAGCAGCTATTTTTAAGACTGAAACAGCCAAAGGTAGACCGTTCTATCAACTCAGCCATGCCTATGATCTCCAGCAAACCCTGTTAAAAGCTAAGGAAGTCGGCCATGCTAGCTACCACATGGAGCAAGATGGTGTGATTTATCGCCTACTAGCCAGTCGGGTAGATGAAGCGCAGACCTATATGGGCTTGGTACTGTTGATCGTGGACGTGACCGAGCAACGCCGTCTCGATAAGATGAAGCGGGAGTTTACAGCCAATGTCTCCCATGAGTTGAAAACACCCCTCCAGACCATTATGGGGGCCAGTGAGCTTCTGGCCAATCAGATGGTCCCTGTCGACAAGCAGGAGCGCTTTATTAGCCATATTCAGGCGGAGGCGAAACGCTTGATCAAGTTGATCGATGATGTGATCAAGCTCTCTCAGTTGGACGAGCAAGCGAATCCTGATGAGGAAGTTTTGGACCTCAAGGTCATTTTAACCACAGTTCTAGATAGCCTTAGGGAGGCCTCTGCCCTTAAAAAGATCACTCTTGTTGAGGATTTGGTGTCCAGTCCGGTTAAAGGGAATGCTAAAATCCTGACAGATATTTTTTACAACCTCTTGGACAATGCCATTAAGTATAGTCCAACTGATTCCAGGATTAGCTTAGAGATGGCAAGACTTGACCAGGATGTTATTGTTAGTGTTACCGACCAAGGTGAAGGGATTTCTCCAGAGCAGCAAAACCGTATTTTTGAACGCTTTTACCGCGTGGACAAGAGCCATTCTCGAAAGACAGGCGGTACAGGCCTAGGTCTTTCAATCGTCAAAAATGGTGTGGACTACCATAAGGGACGCGTAACGGTGCAAAGTGAGCTCGGGCAGGGCAGTCGTTTTGAGGTTGTCTTACCACTGGATATAGAGGGTTAAACGTAAGGAGACAAGTGTTGAATTTTCCTTAGAACTGTTCATAAAACCAAAGGAGAGGAAGAAACCTATGTCGTCCTCTCCTTTTTGTTTACCAAGCGACGTTTTGGTAGAGCACCTGAGAATTTTATGAAAAAATCGATATATTATGGTAAACTATAAGAGACAGGGAACGTGACTAGACTGTAGAGAAATGGAGTAGTAGTCATGAAACAGATTGCAGTAATTGGAGCAGGAGTTGCTGGCCTTGCCTCAGCCATCCGCCTCCAACACTTGGGCCACCAGGTCCACATTTACGAAAAAAACCATAAGCCTGGTGGCAAGATGCACCAGATTAAAGAACAGGGCTTTACCTTTGACGTTGGGCCAACCATTGTCATGATGAAAGACATGTACGAAGAGGTCTTTACATTTTGTGGGCGAGATCTAAAGGATTACATGGACTACGGTCCAGTTGATCCTATGCTGACTCTGCATTTTTCCAAAGACGAAGCTATGCCACTCTCGACCGATTTGACCAAGCTGATTCATCAATTAGAAGGCATCTCTGATGAAGATGCGCAAGGCTACTTGGCTTTCTTGGCAGATATTTACAAGCGGTATTTGATCGCCAAAGACCACTTTTTGACCAGATCGTTTCGGAGTGCCTGGGATTTTTACAATCCTCGGACCATCTATCAAGCGCTTCGCCTGCGGACCTTTAACGATGCTTATAGCTCGATAGCTAAGTTCGTCAAAGACGACCGTCTGCGGAAGTCGCTGGCTTTTCAGACCCTTTATATTGGGATTTCTCCCTATCAAGGTCCCTCGCTTTACTCGATTATCCCTATGATCGAGCTCTTTTATGGTGTTCAGTATTTTAAGGGTGGGATGCATGCTTATGCCAAGGCTATGGAAAAGCTCTTCCTCGAACTAGGAGGGCAGATTCATTACGGTGCCTCGGTTGATGAGATTATAGTGGAAGGGAAAAAGACCACTGGGATTCGTCTGGGGGAGACTGTTGTTCCAGCAGATGCAATCATCTGTAACGCGGATTTCCCACACGCTATGGTCAATCTCTTGCCGGACGAAAAGACACGTGGTAAGTACTCGGACAAAAAAATCGCTAAAATGGAATACTCTTGTTCGTGTTTTCTCCTTTATTTGGGAGTGGACAAGGAATACGACTTAGGCTCCTTGCACAATATTTTCTTTGCCCAAGATTTCCAGAAAAATGTCAACGACCTTTTTGAGGAAGGAAAGTTGCCGACAGATCCATCCTACTACATCTACTCGCCAAGTCAGGTCGATGAGACCATGGCCCCTGAAGGACATCAGGCGATATATGTTCTGGTTCCAGTGCCAGAGTTGTCTCTGTATAAGGATTGGTCAGACCAAGCTGTGGCAGCCTATCGCGACCTGATTTTATCTAAGATGAAGGCTGAAACTGTCTTTGAGGATATCGATGAGCACATTGTCTTTGAGCAAATCTATACACCTAAGGACTTTGAAGAACGGTTCAATGCCTTTAACGGCGCGACCTTTGGTCTCAAGCCAACCCTCCTTCAGAGCAACTATTTCCGTCCTCAACCAAAGTTTAAGGCAGTCGATAATCTGTATTTCTGCGGCAGTAGTACGCACCCTGGAGCAGGTGTTCCTATTGTACTTATGAGTGCTCAGTTAGCGGTAGAGGAGTTTTTGCGTGACAACAACTAAGTTTCATGAGCACGTGGCAGATTTTGAAGCCTGTCGACAGATTATCAAACGTGCCTCAAAGAGTTTTTACGCGGCTTTTTCCCAATTACCTGAAGAAGAAGCCTTAAGTGTTTATGCGGTATACGCTTTTTGCCGTCAGGCTGATGATCTGATTGATGAAAATCAAGATTTGGCTGGACTGGATGCCTTTGAGGAGCAACTCAGAGCCTTTGAAGCTGGTCAGGTTCCTGATCATTTCATCTGGCGGGCTTTAGCTGTTGTGTTTCAGCACTATCCTATGCGCTTTCAGCCTTTTTACGACATGATAGAAGGGCAACGGATGGACATGGCTTTTCGCCAACCAGACACCCAGGACGATTTGAGCCGCTATGCTTATCATGTCGCGGGGACAGTTGGGCTCATGCTCTTGCCGATTCTATCAGAACAACCAGATGCCTGCGCGAGCTACGCGAGAGACCTCGGTGAAGCCATGCAGGTGACTAATATCCTTAGGGATATTGGTGAGGACAGGCAAAAAGGCAGGATTTACCTACCAGTTAATCACATGAAGTCTTTTGGGGTCAGTGAGAAGGATTTGGACCAAGAAATACCAACAAAGAATCTTATTGAGCTCTGGGAAAATCAAGCGAGGCTCGCAGAGGGTCTTTATGCGCGTGGGCTTGGGATTATCCCCCTAGTTAAAGCAGAAACCCGTTTAGCCCTCCTATCAGCCATCTATTATTACCGAGCGATTTTAGACGCCTGTCGCCAATCAGGTTATCAGGTCCTAACCAAACGTCAATCCATTTCAGCCTTGGAAAAAGCCAAATTACTGGTAGCCGTCAAATCCGATCTTAAAAAATACAAGTAAAAAGGAGCGATTGTTCGCTCCTTTTTATGGTATCAGACTGTCCAGCAACTTGGTCAAATCCGCTTCTTCCTGTGCACCGTCAAAGCGGTTCAGTAGGGATTGGTTCTGATCGATAATCAAGATAGTTGGTAAGGACGTGATGCCTAAGGTGTTGGCAGCCTTGAGTTTTGTGTCGCTATACCAGGGTACAGTATAGTGATGGTTGTCCATGTAGCTTTTGGCATCATCCAAGGTTTCGCCTCTGGAGCCAGTCGCATTGGCTAGAACAAAGTTAACCCGATCTCCGTAGGTATTATAGAGCTTTTGAATGACTGGCAGTTGCTCTTGGCAATGGGGACACCAGCTGGCCCATTCCATATAAAGCATAGGTTTGCCCGCAAAGGATTGGTTAGATATAACCTTACCCTCAGGAGTCGTCAAAGTAAAATTAGGAAGGCTTTGGTCTAGTAGATTTGGATCGGTTGTTTGGGTAGTCTTGCTAGCATCCGTAGTGCTAGAAGTAGTATTTACTGATGGATTGGTTGCTTGTAGTGATGGCTTAGCGTCTCGCTGTTTTAAGAAAAAGACAATTCCTAAGGTTAATGGAAAAATGATTAGGAAAGATAAGCCTAGTTTTTTTAAGGTGGACATGATAGACTCCAAATTTTTTCTTCATTTTAAATAATGCTCATAGCTAGCAACCCGATAACGAGCATATGTATTGGATAGAAGAGGTAGTTAAAGACTTGACCAGCTTTTGAATGGTAGCCTTGTTGACCACTATATAGCCAAATGATAGGAAGAGCTAGCAGTGCAAAAATTTGAGGATGAACGAGTTCAAAACCATAATAATCCCAGTAGAGAGGGAGATTCTCATAACCAATAAGCGTCAGTGTATTCAGATTAGGAAGGATAACATTGGCCAGTAGCATAATGCTAAATTGCCCGCTGCGATTTTGCACGGTATTTCCTCTGAAGAAATAAAACCCTAAAATCATGAGAATACCTAGGCTGTGGTAGTCTGTTTCTAACCAGTCCGCTAAAAAGGTGCTAACCAGAATCACGACAAGAGTCGCTAGGTACCAGGCAGCTCGAGGAATTTTTCCTTTACTGTTGTCAATAGCCCAAATCGATGCTAAACCGATGACAAATGTCCAGATAACGTTTTGGAAAGGAACATAGTCCCAAGACTGATTTAACATCAGGTTAAATGGAATATCTGTTAAAATGGCTAACCCCAGTAGACGGAGCAAATAATGGGAAAATTTCTTAGTATGGACATACCCTTCAACCAATAAGAAGGCAAAGATCGGAAAGGCAATTCTACCAATATAGCGAAGCCATAAAATGTCTGGGAAAAAGGTGCCAGCCGTATGGTCAATAACCATAGCCAACATAGCAATGCTTCTCAAGGTGATGGAGGAAAGTCCTCGACTGGTTTTTGTCATTAGTTGTTTTACCTTTCATCAGAAGATGTGATAGTTGGTCTAAAGCCAATAGCAGATTAGCACGGGATTTTAGATGCTTATTACACTGCCTTGGTTTAGACATGGAGGTAACAAGATGATAGTTATAAAGAGTTGATTTTCTAAGAGTAGAGAAAGAAGCTAGGGAATGCCAGCTTCTTTGTTATTGAATCATGATAATAAGCCAAAATGTTCTCGATGGATTAAAGGACTTTTTCAGCTAAAGTTTGAGCAAAGTCTTCAAGATTAATAATATCATCATCCTCAGCAGCAAGATCAACCTTCACAGCAGAAGCCCCTCTGGTTGCGCCAGCTGTTTCAAAGGCTGTTTCAAATTCGTCAACCGATTTGCAAAAATCATCGTAAAAGGTATCACCAGACCCACAGACGCCATAGATTTTTCCTGACAGGTCAAGCTGGAGGAGGTCTTCATAAAAATCAACGATCTCGTCAGGCAATTCGCCATCTCCATAAGTATAAGTCGCAACAATGACCAAATCAGCATCTAAAAAATCATCCGCATCGACGGTAGTGCATTCATTGGTTTCGACATCTACTCCGAGGTCTTCTAATTTATTAGCAACGATGTCTGCAATTTCCTCAGTATTTCCTGTCATACTGGCGTAGACAATTTTCGCTAAAGACATGTGATCCTCCCAAAAATAAGATATCTCACATTATACCATATTTTTCTATTTTTCAAAGGAAAATCTTTGTGATACAATGAGGTATAAGGAGTTTACAAGCTATGAATAAAGAAATCTTAAACAAAGTTAAGCGTTATGACACCATCATCATTCACCGTCATCTCAAGCCAGACCCAGATGCCCTAGGTAGCCAGGTCGGATTGCAAAAATTATTGCAGCGCAATTTTCCTGAAAAAACAATCCTTGTGACAGGGGAAGATGAGCCAAGCCTATCTTGGTTGGCTAAAATGAATGTGGTACCGGACAATCTTTACCAAGGAGCTTTGGTTATTGTTACAGATACTGCTAATATGGCAAGAATTGATGACCAACGCTATACTCAAGGAGATTATCTGATTAAAATCGACCATCATCCAAATGAGGATCCTTATGGTGATATTGCCCTAGTTGATACGAATGCTAGTTCAGCGTCAGAGTTGGTGGCTCATTTTGCCTTTGAAAATGACTTGGATTTAGATGCTTACACGGCAAAGTTGCTGTACGCGGGAATTGTCGGGGATACAGGGCGTTTTCTTTATCCAGCGACAACGGCTACAACATTTGACGTGGCCAGCAAACTTCGCCGTTATAATTTTGACGCAGCAGCTTTGTCACGGCAGATGGACTCTTTTTCCTATAAAATTGCTAAGTTGCAAGGCTATGTCTATGACAACCTTGAGATGGACGAAAATGGGGCTACTCGTGTCGTGCTGACTCAGGATATCCTCAAGAAATATGACCTAACGGATGCTGAAACCTCAGCCATTGTATCTGCTCCTGGTCAGATTGAAGATGTCAAGGTCTGGGCTATCTTTGTCGAGCAAGAATCAGGGATCTACCGTGTTCGCATGCGCAGTAAGTTCATGCCGATTAACCAGATTGCCAAGGAGCATGCAGGAGGTGGACACCCCTTAGCCTCTGGGGCTAACTCCTATAGCTTAGAAGAAAATGACCTGATTTATCAAGAATTACAAGCTTTGGTTGCCCCAAGATGACCCAATATCAGGCTCAGAAATTACAAGTAAGACTCATGGGGACGGTCATCGATGTTATGATTTTCCATCAACGGCCTCAACCGATTCTAGCAGAGGTTGAGCGGCTACTTTATCTTTATGAAAGGCGTTTTTCGGCAAATCGACCGGATTCAGAATTGATGGTCGTCAATGATTGCGCTGGCCAGAGAGCGGTTACGGTTCATCCAGACCTTTATGAGTTGATAAAACTGGGTAAAGACCATTCTTGCGCTCCTGGCTCGAACCTTAACATCGCCATTGGTCCCCTTATTCAGCTTTGGCGAATTGGATTTCAAGATGCCAAGAAACCAAGTCATGAGGAGATTAGTCAGGTTCTAAAACTTATTGACCCAAACCAGATTCAATTAGATGATGGAAAGCAATCTGTTTATCTCCTGAAAAAGGACATGAAGATAGATTTGGGAGCTCTAGCAAAGGGGTATATTGCTGACAAGCTCTTAGCGTATTTGAAAGAAGTCGGAGTGTCAGCTGCCCTCATTAACCTTGGTGGCAATGTGTTAACCATGGGAAAAGCTCCCCATCAAGAGGATGGCTATTGGCGCATTGGGATTCAAAATCCTGAGAAAGCTCGTGGAACTAACAGTCTTATTATACCCATCAGAGATCAATCGGTTGTCACCTCAGGAATTTATGAGCGAACATTGACCATTGATGGTGAAACCTATCACCATATTTTCTCATCTGAAACAGGGTATCCCGTTCAATCCGACTTGTCAAGTCTAACCATCATATCCAAACGGTCTGTTGATTGTGAAATTTGGACGACACGATTGTTTGGGAAGTCTCTGCCTGCTATCATGGGAGAAGTCGCGCTTCAGCCCAACATTGAAGCCATTGCAATCATGCAAGACGGAAGCATTTATAAAAGTTTTTAAAAAGTGACTTGACTCGTCCTCACACGACACAGCAACTGATTGATTAGTGTATCCAAGGGGTATTGATGTTTGGCTAATGAATCAAAAAGTGATTTAGCTATTAATTCTAAACGCAAACGGTGAGAATGGTAGAAAAACTAAAAAAAGAGGCTTTGGGCTTGCCAAGAAGAGAATATTTTGGTAAACTAATGAAGTTACAAACTATGGCTCAGAAGAGCTATGGCAGAAAGGAAATGTTTAATAAATGAAAAAAGATATTCATCCAGAATACCGTCCAGTTGTCTTTCAAGACACTTCTACAGGCTATCAGTTCTTAAGTGGTTCTACTAAGAAAACAAACGAGACTGTTGAATTTGAAGGTGCTGAGTATCCATTGGTTCGTGTTGAAATCTCTTCTGATTCACACCCATTCTACACAGGACGTCAAAAATTCACACAAGCCGATGGACGTGTGGACCGTTTCAACAAAAAATACGGTATCAAATAATCAGGCTATATGTAACACAGTTCGAGAGAGCTGTGTTTTTTAGATACATTTTTAATCTCACTAACAATGGCCTTTTTGGTATAATAGTTAAAAGATCTTATGAAAAAGTCTTTAAGGAAAGTTAGGAGTAGGGACATTATGAAATCAGACGATACATCACTCTTGAAACGGATTGATGTCAAGTTAATTATTCCGGTAGTCTTCTTACTGTTAATAGGTTTGGTTGCTATTTTTGTCGCAACCAACTTAGATTATCCTGATAGGGCTGCTGAGATGCTGATTCAGCAGGGAGCATGGGTTCTAGTTGGATTGTTTTTTGCTTCCTTAGTCATGTTTTTCGATCGCCAATTGTTATGGAAAGCAACTCCTTTTTTATATCTTTTAGGATTGGTGCTGATGATCTTGCCCCTAGTCTTTTACAGCCCTGATTTGATCGCTGCAACTGGTTCAAAAAACTGGGTGGCATGGAATAACCAGAGTCTCTTTCAGCCTTCTGAATTTATGAAAATTTCCTACATTTTGATGATGGCCTATCAGATCGTCCGATTCCAATCAAAGCACCATTCAGCAACGGTCAAAAAAGATTTTTGGCTTCTCTTCCAAATCATCTTAACGACAATTCCTGTGCTAATGTTACTATACCTCCAAAAAGACTTGGGGACAGCCTTGGTTTTTGTCGCTATTTTTGCGGGAATGGTCCTCTTATCAGGCATTTCTTGGGCGATTATTTTGCCTGTTATCATTTTAGGGATTCTCCTTATAGGTGGCTTTGTGATTGTTTTTTCTCAAGAAGAAGGCAGAGTTTTTCTGCATAATCTTGGCATTGACACTTATCAATTAAACCGTGTATCCGCATGGCTAGACCCATTTGAAAATGCCCAAACAATAACCTTTCAACAGGCCCAAAGTTTGATTGCAATAGGCAGCGCAGGACTTTGGGGCAAAGGCTTCATGATTAGTGATGTTCATGTTCCTGTGCGAGAGAGTGATATGATTTTTACGGTCATTGCTGAAAATTTTGGCTTCCTTGGGGGAATCATTCTTATTAGCCTTTACATGCTGTTGATTTATCGAATGATTCGTATTACTATTGCCTCCAATAATCGTTTTTATACCTTTATTTCAACAGGATTTATCATGATGTTATTATTTCATATTTTAGAAAATATCGGTGCAGCAACAGGTCTTCTTCCATTAACAGGAATTCCCCTCCCCTTTATTTCTCAAGGAGGATCCTCCATCATTTCCAATCTGATTGGTATAGGCTTGCTCTTATCGATGAGTTATCAAAATGCCTTAAAACAAGAAGAAAGACAAAGTAAAGGCGTCCGAAAACATCGCTTTATCATTGAAAATATCGACTAGGGTTTACTGCTTCAGCAACAAGAAGGTAGACAGTTGGACAAGCGTTCTAAAGAGCGTATTTTAAAAAACTCTTAGTGCATAAGAATGTCGTGGCACTATATCATATCACTAATACTAAAAGGAGGTCATCATTATGACAGTAGCTGTAATACTTGCACCAGGTTTCGAGGAAATTGAAGCCCTCACTCAAGTTGATGTTTTAAGACGGGCCAACATCCCTGTTGAAATCTTAGGATTTGCTCCAGACGTTACAGGATCTCATAACATTACAGTTCTAGCAGACAAGGTTTTTGAGGGACAGTTAGAGGACTATGAAATGATTATTTTGCCAGGAGGTTTACCAGGTGCCGATCATTTACGTGATAATGATGCCTTGATCAAGGCTCTTCAGGAGGCAGATCAAGCTGGGAAATGGCTTGGCGCCATTTGTGCAGCGCCAAAGGTGCTCGGGAGAGCTGGCCTTTTAAACGATAAACGGTATACCTGCTATCCAGGAGTAGAAGAGGAGATTGCTACTGGAGAGCATGTTAAGGATCTTCTTGTTCAAGATGGTCGTATCATTACGGCCCAAGGAGCTGGGGTCAGTCTGGCTTTTGCCTATCATTTAGTGGATATCCTAGGAGGTAACTCTAAAAAGCTGAGTAATGCCATGATTTATGATTCATTATTTAGTTAAAACTCTGAGGATTTTTCATCTAAACGAGAGCTGAAAACGCCTTAAATTGCTTGTCTGACAAGTTGTTTAAGGCTTTAATATTTTCAGAAAATATGCTATAATAAAGACTATGGACTATCATGATTACATTTGGGATTTAGGTGGTACACTCTTAGATAATTATGAGATATCGGCCAAAGCTTTTTGTGAAACATTAGAAGAGTATGGTCGTCCTGCTCCATCTCATGATGAGGTGTATGCAGCCTTGAAGATTTCAACGGATGACGCCATTTCTCGCTATGCAGCGGGTTTACCGGGATTCTTAGAGCATTACAAATTCCATGAAGGAATAGCTTTAGAAACGCCAATCCTTTTTAAGGGTGTCAGACAGGTTCTGGAGCAAATTGTTTCTTCAGGAGGTCGAAATTTTTTGTGGTCTCACCGCAATAATCAAGTCTTAGATATTTTAGCCATAGCTGGAATCGATCACCTCTTTGAAGAAGTGGTCACAGGGGATAGTGGTTTTCCAAGAAAGCCTGATCCGTCAGCACTTTTATACCTTAAGGATAAATACGAGATGACGAATGCTTTAGTTATTGGTGATCGTGAGATTGACCTAGAAGCTGGACGAGTAGCAGGAATGGCAGTCTATCATTTTGATGGACAAAGTAGCTTGCAAGCTATTCTTGAATAGAATTGAGACAGACATAAAGATGAGCTTAAAAGGCTTTAGGAATAGGAAAAATGACAGAAGATATTAAAAATTTAGAAGAACTAGCTGAAAATTACGATGCTAGCCAGATTCAGGTCCTTGAAGGCTTAGAAGCCGTGCGCTTACGTCCTGGGATGTACATTGGCTCAACTTCAAAAGAAGGTCTCCACCACTTGGTATGGGAGATTGTTGACAATTCGATTGACGAAGCCTTGGCAGGTTTTGCGACAGCAATCGATGTTTTTATTGAAAAAGACAACTCGATTACCGTTGTGGATGATGGACGTGGAATTCCAGTCGATATTCAGGAAAAAACAGGGCGCCCAGCAGTTGAAACAGTCTTTACTATCCTTCATGCTGGTGGAAAGTTTGGCGGTGGCGGTTATAAAGTTTCTGGGGGTCTCCACGGAGTGGGATCTTCCGTTGTTAACGCCTTATCGACACAACTAGAAGTTCATGTCTACAAAAATGGTCAAATCCACTATCAGGAATACCGTCAAGGGGTAGTAGTAGATGACTTGAGGATTATCGGAGAAACGGATCGTCATGGAACCACTGTTCACTTCAATCCAGACCCTGAAATCTTTACAGAAACCACAGAATATGATTTTGACAAACTTGACAAACGGGTGCAAGAGCTCGCTTTCTTGAATCGTGGCTTACGAATTTCCATTACAGACAAGCGCGCTGATAAAGAGCAGACCAAGGAATATCACTATGAAGGTGGGATTTCTAGCTATGTTGAGCATTTAAATGCTAACAAGGAAGCCATATTTGATACGCCCATTTTCACAGAAGGTGAGATGGATGATATTATCGTCGAAGTAGCGATGCAGTATACGACGGCCTACCAGGAGAATCTTCTTTCTTTTGCCAATAATATTCACACACATGAAGGTGGGACGCATGAGCAAGGTTTTCGGACTGCCTTGACCCGTGTCATCAATGACTATGCTAAGAAAAACAAAATTCTCAAAGAAAATGAGGACAATCTGACCGGAGAGGATGTCCGAGAAGGTCTGACAGCGGTTATCTCAGTCAAGCATCCGAATCCACAGTTTGAAGGGCAAACGAAAACAAAATTGGGAAATAGCGAAGTCGTTAAGATTACGAATCGCTTGTTCTCAGAAGCATTTTCAGATTTCCTATTGGAAAACCCTCAAATTGCACGTCGTATTGTTGAAAAAGGGATTCTAGCCAGCAAGGCTCGAATTGCAGCTAAAAGAGCGCGTGAAGTTACGCGTAAAAAGTCAGGACTCGAAATTTCCAATTTGCCCGGTAAGTTAGCTGACTGTGCATCTAATGACCCCAACGAAACCGAACTCTTTATCGTTGAGGGGGATTCTGCTGGTGGATCAGCTAAATCAGGTCGTAACCGTGAATTTCAGGCTATCTTACCGATTCGTGGAAAGATTTTGAATGTCGAAAAAGCGACAATGGATAAAATTTTAGCCAATGAGGAAATTCGAAGTCTCTTCACAGCCATGGGAACTGGTTTTGGCGCAGAATTTGATGTTTCAAAAACACGTTATAAAAAACTGGTTATCATGACGGATGCCGATGTCGATGGCGCGCACATCCGTACCCTTCTTTTGACGCTTATTTACCGCTATATGCGTCCAGTGTTGGAAGCAGGTTATGTTTATATTGCTCAACCACCTATTTATGGGGTGAAGGTTGGATCAGAAATCAAGGCTTATATTCAACCAGGAGCTAATCAAGAACAAGAGTTGGAGGCTGCCTTAGCAGAATACAGTCAGGGGCGTTCAAAACCAACCATCCAACGCTATAAAGGTCTTGGTGAGATGGATGACCATCAACTTTGGGAAACTACGATGGATCCTGAAAAACGCCTGATGGCACGTGTGACTGTGGATGATGCTGCAGAAGCAGACCGGATTTTTGACATGTTGATGGGGGATAAAGTAGAGCCTCGTCGTGAATTTATCGAAGAAAATGCTGTTTATTCAACCCTTGACATTTAAAAGTCTCTTAAATGGGGGTGCAATCTGTCTTATAATATGGTATAATAGGGCAGGTTTTCTATCAAAATAGAATAAAAGGAGATTTATATGTCTAGTGGCGCAATCATTATTATCATTGTGATAGTCACCATTATTATCCTTGCTTATGTATTGAGTATTTTAGCGAGAAAGCGGAATGAAACCTTGCTAGATCAGTTAGAAGAGCGTAAAGAAGCTCTCTTCAATCTTCCAGTCAATGATGAAATTGAAGAAGTGAAAAACATGCACTTAATTGGTCAAAGTCAGGTTGCTTTTCGAGAGTGGAATCAAAAATGGGTTGACCTCTCACTTAATTCTTTTGCAGATATTGAGAATCAGATTTTTGAAACAGAAGGCTTTAATCAATCGTTTCGATTTTTGAAAGCTAAAAATGCCATTGAGAATATCGATAGTCAGATTAATCTAGTAAGTCATGACATCGAGGAAATTCGACAGGCTATGTCTGATCTCAAAACTCAAGAAGAAAAAAACAGTGGACGTGTTCATCATGCACTTGATTTATTTGATGGGTTGCAACAGACACTTGCTGAAAATGAAGCAAGCTATGGATCAACCTTGCCTGAACTGCAGAAACAATTCAAGCATATTGAATCGGAGTTTTCAGAGTTTGTCACCTTAAATACTTCCGGAGATCCTATTGAAGCGTCAGCAATCCTTGATAAGACAGAAGAGCACATGATTGCGCTCAAACAGATTATGGATCGGGTTCCAGGTTTGATTGAAAAACTTGTAACAACCATGCCGGAACAATTGGAAGACCTCCAGTCTGGCTATAAAAAACTGTTAGAAGAAAATTACCAATTCCCTGAAGAAAACATTGAGGTCCGCCTTCAAGACATCCGTTCAGCAATCAAGGATAATCTGAATACAACAGTTGACTTTGAATTAGATCAAGCGGATGCTGAAAATGAGCGTATACAAGATGAGATTGATAACCTCTATCAAATCTTTACAAAAGAAATTGAAGCGAAACAAGAAGTTGCTAAACTGTCTAAGATTCTGCCAGATTATCTCAATCATATTCAATCAAGTCAAGACACATTGCAATCAGAGGTTGAGCGTCTTCGTCAGGCCTTCTTCCTCTCAGATAGTAAGTTAGGTCAAATCCAAACGGTTAAGAATAGCTTTGAAGAATTGAAAGCAGATGTTCACTATAAGATTGAACGGATGAACCAACCAGATATTCCTTATTCTGACATTTTAGAGAGCTTCAAAGCTGCTAAACTGCAACTTTCGGATATCGAAGAGGATCAGATTGGCTTGGCAGAGTATCTCAATGCGCAAGAAACCCAGGAAGCTAACGCTCGTCAACAGGCAGGTTCGTTTGTGAATAAACTCCATACTATTAAACGGTATATGGAAAAACGAAACCTTCCGGGAATTCCAAAATCCTTTATGACTCTTTTCTTTACAACGAGTGATAAGGTTGAGAGTTTGATGGAAGCTCTCGAACCGGAGCGCATTGATATGGAAGCTATCAAACGTCAATTAGATTTGGCTCAAATAGCTATGGACGAACTGGAAGCAGAAACGTATCAGATTGTTCAAGATGCTAGCTTAACGGAGCAATTACTCCAGTATTCGAATCGTTATCGGTCACAGGATCCTAATATTCAGACCGCTTTTGATGATGCTTTAGCTTCTTTTGAAAGACATTTTGATTATGGCTCATCCTTTGCAACAATCTCAACTGCTCTTGAAAATGTTGAGCCTGGTGTTACAGAACGCTTTGTAAAGTCCTACCAACGTACACGTGAGAGCATCACTTTCTAATAATTAGATACTAAAGTAACTAAAATAGAGTTTGGAATCTTCCAGACTCTATTTTTAATGTTTATCGTTTTGTGAATGAAGGGATGAAAAAAATAGATTAAAATGAAAGAGACAGTGGAGGCAGTCCAGACTCTATTAATTGATTTAGTACAAAGTTCTTGATACAGAGGTTGAGAGGTTTGATAGACGGAGAATAGACTATTTTAATTTCGGTCCAAGGCGAGTGAACAGGAGGATTTTATTTTATTGAAAGGAACTCTTTCCACCTCTAAACAACCAGACTTTTTTCAAATAGAATAACAAAAAAAGCGAGCACGTGTACAGCTAGCCTTTTTACTGAGGAGCACTGTCTTTAAAGACAAGAAGTTTACTGAGGACATAATTTAAAATGACGAAAAATACCTGACTGATTAATGAGACGATTAGGTCAATTTTTTTAGGGTCGTGGGACACAAACTGGCCAATGACTCCCGGAAAGGCTTTTGTCAAAAGATAGGTTAGCAAGAGGTCGATACCAAGTGTTGAAAGACGAGCAATAAAGAATTTAACGAGACGTTTCATCCATCCTTGTCTTGCTTGTTTAAAAACAAAACGATCGTTGGTGACAAAGGCGAACAAAATCGCGGTGATATTGGCTACAAAAGCAGCAAAGAGCGACTCCTTGGTCAGAGAAAAGACGATGAATCGAGTCACAAAATAGACTAGGGTTGTCAGAACGCCAAAAAAGAGATAGGATAATACTTCGTGATTTAAGATTTTTTTCATAGTATCAGTCTACCATTTTTCGAAAAATTATGCTATACTTATAAAGTTGTTTTTGACAACCCTTGACACTTCCTACCTTTAGTCAAGCATATTACAAGCGGTTTAGCCGCCAAAGGAGAACAAAATGACTCAAAAATGGACTGCACGAGATCTCGCACAAATTGCTATGGTTGCAGCTATCTATATTGCCTTAACCATTACACCGCCCCTTAATGCAATATCGTATGGAGCCTATCAATTTCGTTTGTCTGAGATGATGAACTTCACAGCCTTTTACAATAAAAAGTATATTGTCGGTGTAACAATAGGCTGTATGATAGCAAATTTTATCGGATTTGGCTGGATTGATATGATTGTGGGAGGACTTTCAACGTTAGTTTTCTTAACCTTGGGAGTTTATCTATTTGAACGCTATATGAAAGACTATCTCTTTAACGGTCTCATTAACAAAGCTTTTTTATACTTTGCCATTTTCTTTTCTCTCAGTATGCTCACTATTGCACTGGAATTGAAATTCCTTTACGATAGCCCCTTCTTTTTTACCTGGGTAACAACTGGGGTTGGAGAGTTTGCTTCATTGCTTATTGGCGGTATTATCATGGATAAATTAAGTAAGCGGATTGACTTGCGTCTGTAATTTTAAGAAAGTAGTTAAAAGTCTGGGAAGCCAGATTTTTTTATTTTTACCCCACTTGCACTTTGTGATTTTTCAATCAATTTTTCCTTGCTTTTCACCCTTTTTTTCTATAAAATAAAGGGGTCTACTATATTGCAAATAGGAGAAACAAATGACAAAACAATTGAAACGTCCGGAGGTCTTATCCCCAGCAGGAACTTTGGAAAAATTAAAAGTGGCTGTTGATTATGGTGCCGATGCGGTCTTTATCGGCGGGCAGGCCTATGGCCTTCGGAGCCGTGCAGGTAATTTCACACCAGATCAGATGCGTGAAGGAATTGCCTATGCGCATGAACATGGTGCTAAGGTCTATGTCGCAGCCAACATGATCACTCATGAGGGCAATGAAGTAGGAGCTGGAGAGTGGTTTAGAGAGCTCAGAGATATGGGGATTGATGCGGTTATTGTTTCAGATCCTGCGCTGATCATGATTGCCTCAACAGATGCACCGGGTCTTGAGATTCACCTATCGACCCAGGCGTCGGCGACCAACTATGAAACCTTTGAATTTTGGAAAGAATTGGGATTGACCCGTGTTGTCTTAGCTCGTGAAGTGACCATGGCAGAAGTTGCGGAGATACGAAAACGCACAAATGTTGAGATTGAGGCCTTTGTTCATGGGGCTATGTGTATCTCTTATTCTGGGCGCTGTGTGCTTTCAAATCACATGAGCCACCGTGATGCAAACCGTGGAGGTTGTTCACAGTCCTGTCGTTGGAAATATGATCTCTATGAAATGCCTTTTGGGCAGGAACGCCGTAGCCTCAAAGGGGAAATTCCAGAAGAGTATTCGATGTCTTCTGTTGATATGTGCATGATTGAGAACATCCCAGACCTCATTGAAAATGGTGTTGACAGCCTCAAGATTGAAGGGCGTATGAAATCTATCCACTATGTATCAACTGTGACTAATTGTTATAAGGCCGCTGTAGATGCTTATTTGGAAAGTCCGGCTAAATTTGAAGCTATTAAGCAGGATTTGATTGATGAATTGTGGAAGGTTGCTCAACGTGAATTAGCAACTGGCTTTTATTATCAAACCCCATCTGAAAACGAGCAACTCTTTGGAGCTCGTCGTAAGATTCCTGAATACAAATTTGTGGCAGAAGTTGTCGCTTTTGATAAAATGACAATGACTGCGACGATAAGACAGCGTAATGTCCTCCATGAAGGTGACCAAGTTGAATTTTACGGACCAGGTTTCCGTCATTTTGAGACGGTGATTGAGAACCTCCACAATGCTGATGGTGAAAAGATTGACCGAGCTCCTAATCCGATGGAACTCTTAACCATAACGGTCCCTCAAGACGTTTACCCTGGTGATATGGTGCGTGCTTGCAAGTCTGGTCTTATCAATCTCTACAAAGAAGATGGCGTCAGCATGACTGTTCGTGCTTAATTTAATGGCTATTAAAAAATCGCTGAAGTTAACTTTCAGCGATTTTTTGTAATTCTGGAGGTAAGACTCTAACTCGTTTGATGTCGTGGAGGGCAATAACCATGGTGAGTGATTTTCTGAGATTTTCCATAACGAGCTGGGATTTGTCCTGATCAATGCGAAGAACAGTACCCGTAAAATTGGAATCATTATAAATCACATGGACAGCAATGTTTTCTTTGAGAGCCTTCTCAATGGTGTTCAGTATTGTTGGCTTAATGGTGTTATTTGTATGGCTGTGTTTTCGCTCATCGCCAGATAAATACTGGCTCAGAAGCAAAATAAGCTTTGAGACTATCTTTTTCATAGCAAAAACTCCAAAGTCTTGATACAATAATCATATACCATTTTTAAAAAAATCACAAGTTTTTACGAATAGTTGATTAGGAGGATTATATGGCAGAATTTAGTTTTGAAATTGTTGAAAAACTATTGGTCTTGTCTGAAAATGAAAAAGGCTGGACCAAGGAACTCAACCGTGTCAGCTTCAACGGCGCAGAAGCCAAGTATGACATCCGAAGTTGGAGTCCTGATCACAGCAAAATGGGAAAGGGGATTACCCTAACCAATGAAGAGTTTCAGGTGCTATTGGATGAATTTTCTAAATAAGGTCGCAATATAAAAAACCTATCACAACGATAGGTTTTTTATATTGGTAAGCCTTCAAATGCTCTGATATAGTGGAGCTAGAAACGAATAAAGGAGTTATTATGTCAGACTTACAGACGATATATCAAATCTTACAAAGTAAAAAATGGGTGGACTTAACTCATCAAATCAATGAGACGATTCCTCATTTTCCTCCTCTTCCGGCTCTTGAGAAAAAGGATATCTTTACTTTGGCCGATGGTTTTCATGTCCAGCAATTCTCAGTAGTGACCCAGTATGGCACTCATATTGACGCTCCCATTCACTTTGTCGAAGGTGGCCGATGGTTAGATGACTTTGACTTGAAAGACTTTATCTTACCCTTATATGTCATTGATAAAAGTACAATTGTTGCTGACAATCCGGACTATGAACTGTCTAAACAAGACGTTTTGGATTTTGAGGCAGAGTACGGACAGATTCCTGCAGGGAGCTTCGTGGCTTTCAGGAGTGATTGGCACAAGCGTTGGCCGAGCCAAGAGGCCATGACCAATGTTGATGAGCGTGGGGCGCAGCGCAGTCCTGGTTGGGGACGGGATGCCCTGGAGTTTTTGATCCATGAGCGTCAGGTTAAAGGACTTGGCCATGAGACACTTGATACGGACTCGGGGCTGGCTATGTTTAACAATGGAGGAGTTCTTCACGAAGAATATTATCTCCTATCTCAAGACATTTTCCAAATCGAAGTGATGACCAATCTGGATCAGGTGCCAGCTACGGGTAGCCTGATTACCATTGCTTTTCCGCATTGGGAAAAAGCGACAGGTTCTCCTGTTCGAGCCATTGCAATTTTACCCTAGTTATAGCTATTCATTATACCATAAGATAGAAAAGATATAATTTACAGTAATACTAGCTTTTGGTACAATAAAAAAGAAATGAAAATGAAAGTCGAAGGACATTACCATGACAAAAACAACGACACAAACTGCACCGTATAGAGTAGATCATGTGGGCTCCTTTTTACGCCCAGATTATTTAATTGCGGCGCGTGAGCAATATGCTGCGGGGGAGATTTCGCAGGACCAATTGACTAAGGTTGAGGACCAAGCGATTCGTGAATTAGTGGTCAAGCAACAAGAGCTTGGTATTGAAAACATTACTGATGGCGAATTTCGTCGTGCTTACTGGCATTTGGATTTCTTCTGGGGTCTCAATGGTGTGGAGCATGTTCAAGCAGCTGAAGGCTACCATTTCCATGATGAAACGACCAAAGCTGACTCAGCTATCCTTTCTGGTAAGATCTCTGGTGAAAATCATCCTTTTGTGAAGCATTATGTCTTTCTGCGTCATGAGGTTGGTGAAAAAGGAGTTGCACGGTTAACCATTCCAGCTCCGGCTCAACTGTATTTTGAATTGATTCGTGATGAAGAACATGTGGCTAATTTAGCTCAGTTTTACCCAACTTTTGAAGCAGTGGTTGAAGATATCCGAGATGCTTACCTCACTGTCTTGAACGATTTATATGACGAGGGTCTTCGTGCCATCCAGGTCGATGATTGCACATGGGGAACACTTGTTGACGATAATTTCTTATTAGCTTGGGGTCGCGGTGAAAAAACAAAAGAAGAAGTACGTGCTGATTTAGCAGACAAATTTTTAACCCTTAATAACGCTTTTTATGAAGCAGTTCCAGAAAATGTTACAGTGACTAGTCACGTTTGTCGTGGGAATTTCCACTCAACTTGGGCATCTTCTGGAGGATACGGTCCAATTGCCAAAGAGCTTTTAGGGGATGAGAAAGTTGATGGCTACTATTTGGAGTATGATACGGATCGTGCTGGTGACTTCTCACCCCTTAAGGAGTTGACACCAGGTAAGAAAGTCGTCCTTGGTCTTTTGACCTCGAAATCGGGAGAATTAGAGAAAAAAGAAGACGTCATTGCGCGTATTCGAGAAGCAGCTGAGATTGTACCGCTAGAAGATCTGTGCCTCAGTCCACAATGTGGTTTTGCCTCAACTGAGGAAGGTAATATTCTCACTGAAGAGCAACAGTGGGCTAAGCTCAAACTCATCCAAGAAATCGTGGCTGAAGTATGGGGGGAATAAGATAGACAGTAGGCATTGGGTCGAGCGAGTAGCTCGGCCTTTTACGTATATGTATGTAGTAGAAGATGAGGAGAATCTAACTGATTATCCAGTCAAGTCAATAGTATTTAAGACTGATTCACAAATAGTAGAATTAACATTGCATGGATCCAAAAGGTATGAGACAGATAATAAAACGGAGCAATCAGAGTGTTAAGTGGTTTAGGAAAAAATTTTAAGGGTTTCCCTAAAGATTTTAATAGACTTATTGGGCAATTAGAGCTCTCTTTTGATTTTTTAGAACACATAAAAACCGCAAGGCAAGACCTTACGGTTAAGTATCAATGTATTAAAGCTTGATTTCCATTAAGATTGGGGTGTGGTCCTGACGGCTACCAGAGTCGATCATTTCAGAGCGGACAACGTGTTTGGCCACACGGTCACTAGTCAGCCAGTAATCGATTCTCCAGCCAGAATTGTTTATTTTGCTGGTTTTGCTACGTTGTGCCCACCAAGTATAGGCTCCAAGGACATCACCGTGCAGGTAGCGGTAGGTATCGACAAAACCTCTGGCGAGAAGGTTGGTAAAGCCCTGGCGTTCCTCATCGGTAAAGCCCGGAGATTGACGATTGCTAGAAGGATGGGCAAGGTCAATCTCTTTATGAGCGACATTATAGTCCCCAGTGGCAAGGACCGGCTTTTTGGCGTCAAGCTCAGCGAGATAGTCGGCGTATTTTTCATCCCAGATTTGACGGTCTGCAAGACGGCGAAGACCGTCGCCTGCATTTGGGGTGTAGACCTGTGTTACAAAACAATCTTCAAACTCTAGCGTGATGATACGACCTTCAACATCCATGGTTGTCGGGGCGCCGATCTCTGGGTAGGTGATGATAGGGGTTAGATTTTTCTTGTAGAGGAACATGGTTCCAGCATAGCCCTTGCGAGCTGGCTCGACGGAGGAGCGCCAGGCAATCTTATAGTCAGGGAAACGTTCCGCCAGGATGGTTAAATGCTTGCCAGTAGGCCCTGCTGCGGAGAGTTTGGTCTCCTGAATAGCGATGACATCTGCGTCATGGAGGGCTAAGGTATCCAGCACAGCTTGTGACAAAAGGGCACGTGGCGATGTGCTAGTGAGGGCAGCGTTTAAGGAATCGATGTTCCAAGAGATGAGTTTCATAGGGGTTCCTTTTCTAAGTCTGTAATGGCTCTATTATATCAAAAAACCCTTAGTCTTGCGACCAAGGGGAATCGGTATTACTGGACTTTACGGACTAACATGGTCACGAATTGCATCTTCAGGCGGTTGCCGTTTTCGTCACGTTTATGGAGTTCACCCATGTCTTCATTGTATTTGATGAATTCCCAATCTCTATAGTATTGACGGAGTTCGCCTTCTTTAAAGGTGAAGGAGAAGGGCATAGGACAGGGTGTTGATGCCGTGTCCATGGCGCAGACGATGAGGTTGTAGCCTCCGGGCTTGGTCTGCTCTTGCATGTTCTGGAGGATAGCTGGGACCCGATCAGGGTTGAGGCCCATGAAGACGACAGTAGAGATGATGGCATCGTAGGATTCAGTGAGATTGGCCATATTGATGTCATAGGGTGCGATGGTCATGGGGAGGTTTTCGGCCTCTGCCATCTCTTTTAGGAGAGTGAGGGCATCTTGGTCGACATCAAGGGCTGTCACCTCATGGCCTAGTCTCGCCAGATAGAGGCTGTTGCGACCACGTCCTGAGCCGAGGTCGAGAATCTTGCTGTTTGGTGCGAGGAAAGGAGCGGTATAGTGGACCTCGGAATGTGTGGGCGTGAGGCCATATTTCTTAGCCACATAGTCTCTCGGTTGGCAGTAAAAGGTCAGCTGGCAACGTAAGTCATCTGTGATAGGCTCGATCCGATGCCAAGCTTGGGGCTCGACAAAGGGGGTATCGCTATTTGCGTCAAAGATGGCTTCGTCTAGGACAGTGCCGTTTTCATCGAGACTGATGAAGTGGAGTTTGCCAGAGAGGATGGTTAATCTGGCCCAGGTTCCTGGTTTGGTATTGTGGCGTTCTTGGAAGGTCTGGGGGATGGTATGAGTTGTCCACTCGGGCATGGTTTTATAAGGGATAAGGGTATGATGCATATGAACCTCCTATTATTAAACTGTTGTTACAACCATTATAACAAAACGGAATGAGTCTATCCGTATTTAACCTGCAGTGCTTGTAGGAAGAATTAGAAAGCATTTAGAAGAGTGGATATCGCTAATTTGTGCTAAAATAAGGAGATTAAACAATTTGGAGTATGAAAGATGCCTTACAATCGTCACTTTAAATTTTCCTTACGAAAATTTAAGCTAGGATTAGCTTCGACTGTTATCGGTATTGGTCTAGCGGGACCAGTAATCTTTGCTGAAGAACCCCAAGCACCAATTACTGAACAAAGTCAAGTCAGTCCGTCTACAGCACAGATTGATTATTTTTATGTGAACTATGAAGACTTGACGGAGCAACAGCGTTCTTTGTTGAAAACGGAACAAGAATTCCATAATGAGGTCGTACATGGCGACAAAACCTATATCTTGGTGTATCAAAAAGAGCACGGTTTTTTGCAATTGCCCAAAACAGGTGACCAGATGCATTGGCTATTACCAGTCTTAACTGGATTAGGGGTTGCAGCCATCTTTTTAGTGCGTGATCGTCAATCGAAACAGTCTCTTAAAGTGATGATTGTTCTAGGAGTTACGTCAGCCTTATTGACAGGCCCTGTGAGTCAAGCCCTGGAGCTTGGGATTAGCCATTTTCTACAGGAAAGTCACCAAGGGATCTTTGGGGACAAGCTTCCAGATCCTCAGTACCGTGTTGGTGACCGTGTTTTCAAATACTATTTGACTCTTGATACTGCGACGGTGGATGCGACTGTTCAGGAGACTCTTGATCATTCAGCAATGCTTTCAGATAATCAGGAGCTGACACCTGTGATAGAGAGTCCCTCTCTGTCTGATGAGGTGACGACCGCGACACCAGATCAGTCAAGCGAAGAAGAGCCGACTGCATCGACGCTACCTGTAGTGAACACACCAGAGACACCTGCTCTACCGACTACTCCAGAGTTACCGGTGGCAGAACCTGTTGTGACCGAATCTCTTGTTAGTCTGCCGTTTATGACGGAATACCGTGAAGACCCTAGCTTACCACTTGGTACGGAGCAATTGCTTCAAACGGGTGTTCTGGGACAAAAACGTCTGATCTTTACGGACGGTGTCTTGACCAGCGAAGAGGTTCTTGTGGCACCTCAAGATGAGATTATTCTCAAGGGTTCTGATGTTGCTCCGGTAAATAATACACCGATTGAACCAGTTGTTCCAACTGAGCCTGTAGTACCTGTTGATCCGGAAGAGCCTGTCAGCCCAGAGGAACCAGTGGTTCCAGAGGTGTCCTCTGAGCCAGTGACACCCACTGAACCAGAAGTGGTGACAACTGTTATGGATGAAGTGATTCCTTATGAAACAGAAAGTCTGGATGCACCGGATTTACCACTTGGAACCTCTGAGGTTGTGCAAGCAGGTCGTGCCGGTAGCCGTCAGCTGACCTATGTCAATGGAGAACTTTTATCGAGCCAAATCTTGCAAGAGCCTGTTAAGGAAATCGTGCGTGTAGGGAGTCGAGCTCCTGAGGTAGAAAGTCTGATTGTAGAGGAAGAGCTTCCTTTCGAGACCCTTTATGAAGAGGATGCGAATCTTGCTCAGGGAGAGACGGAAGTGATCCGTGAAGGACAGGTAGGTATCGTTGAACGTACCTATCGTGATGGTCAAGTAGTTGCTGAGAAGGTTTTGCGAGATCCTGTGGATGCCGTGATCAAACGAGGCACCAAGCCGCTAGCTGGAACAACCACTCTCAGTCGCCAAGAATTGATTCCGTTTGAAACGCAGACTGTTGCGGATGACAGCGAGTATGAAGACTATACTGTAGTGACCCAAGAAGGACAGGATGGTCTTAAAGAAATCACAGAAATCTTCGCAACAGATCGCGGTGCCATCATCGGCAATCCTGTGGCCAGTAGTGAGGTGATTTTAGAGGACCCAATTAGCCAAATCATTCATCAAGGAACCAAACCAATTGCTGGTGAAGAGATAGAAACCAGTGTTCAAGATATTCCCTTTGAGATTCAGGTAATCGAGACGGATCAACTCTACCTTGGAGATATTGAGATGGTGACGCAAGGGCAGGTTGGTGAAAAGGTGGTAACCACCATCTATCAGACCTTGAAAGGCGTTCGCCAGGACAATCCAACGATCAGTGAAGCAGTGACGATGGCGGTGCTTGACCAAGTTATCCGTCGTGGCATTAAGCCCCTAGAAGGCAGTGTTGAGGTCAAGACGACCAAGGTGCTTGAGCTGGAGGATCAGTACTTATTCAGTGATGACCTTTATGTTGGTGAGACTGAGGTGGTGTCTGAAGCGGTTCCAGGTCTTCAAACGATTACGACGACCTATAAGACGATTCGGGGTGAGCAGACGAATGAGGTTATCGATCAGCCGGCTGAAGAAACAACTATTGCACCACAGGCTAGAGTCATCAAGCAAGGTACCAAGGTTCGAACAGAAGCGGAACAGCAAACACCTGTAGGCCTTAACCAAACCGTTACAGTTGGCCAAGTGCCAGCAGCTGAAAAGAGCATTGACCCGAGCAGTGTCACCAATGTGAAGGCCTATGCTTGGCAAGCGATACCTGAAACAGCTATAGTTGGAACAGTGTCAGTAACGGTATTGGTAACCTATACTGATGACTCTGTTGATGAAGTGCCTGTCTCTATTGATGTCGTTCAGGACAAGACGAAGCCAGTCTTAACTTTAGCGGCTTTAGTCGAACACGATGACGATAAGAAAGTGACGCTCAACTATGATTTAGAAGACCCGACAGATAGTTTTGTCGAAGCTAAGTTTGACATCTACCATGGAACCACCCTGGTTACCTCTCAAGCAATCACTTCTTGGGATGATCTGGATGTTTCAAACCTCGATTGGTATGTCCCTTATACCTTGAAAACGACCTTGGTCTATGATTTGGGTAATGGACAGGAAACAGAACATTTGGATGAAGTGCCATTTGAATTGGAGTATAAGCGTGTTGAAATCAAACATGTTGATCGTGTTGAACTCTATCAAAGACAAGCTGATGGCAACTATCAACTGGTTAAAGCCTTGCCAAGTGAACCAAGTGATTGGACGAATTATTACGCTAAAGTCATTGATGAGCAGCAAAAAGACATCTACTTGTCAGTGATTGCGGCAGAGGAAGAATCTGTTGATGAAACACCTTATTTCAAACTGACAGCGACAGCACCGCAGCTAATCGAATACAAGGGACAAGGAACTGAGAATCAGGATAATTACCACTTTTATATTCCAAAAGAACAAGTTTACACAGATGGCAAATACCGTTCCTTTACAGAGCTTATTGCGGCCATGCGTGCGAACCCTTCAGGGACTTTTGAACTTGGTGAGGACCTAAATGCCAGTGAAATGCCATTGACTAATGGAGCCCTTAGTTATGTTCCTGATCATTTTACAGGTAAGCTCCTAGGGAATAGTAATCGTATAGACGGCCTAGCAGCTCCTTTGTTTCATACCTTAAGTGGCTCTTTCCAAGTTTCTGACTTAGCCTTGACCAATGTGGCAATCACTGCACCAAGTGGGAGCGAATTAGGGGCTCTTGCTAAATTTATGGATGGTAGAGCAGGTCAAAGTAAGGTTACTAACGTTGCTGTACAAGGTACAATCGCTGGGGTCCGGTCTCTTGGTGGCTTGGTTTACCAGGCCCGCAATACAGCTTTTGAAAATATCGCTTTTGACGGTGAGATTCGGACAAGTACGACCAATAATATCAATATTACAGGTGGTTTAGTTGCTTACTTGCGTAATGCCAGCAGCATTTCGCAGGCATCTGTTAATGCGACGATCACTGTCAATGCAGTTTCTAATTTTGGGAATGTCCATGTGGGCAGTGTCTCAGGTGCAGTAGGGGAAAGCAGTGGCCCGCAAACTAAAATTAGTCAGGTGGTAGCAACTGGTCAAGTAACCAACCAGGCAGATACAGCGGCTCATGTCGGTGGTTTGATTGGCTCCGTCTTTACGTCTAGCCGTTCTGAGGATATAGTCAGCTCTGTTGATGTGTCCAACGGTGCAGCTCTCATTAGTAATATTGCAAATGCGCAAGCAACCCCAAGTGCTACTGTCGTCCTAGTGGACGGCACACAGCCTGGTCGAACTACAGGGCTTCAGACAGTCACGGCCCAGACAGCCAAGAATCAAGTAGATGCCATGGGCATTACGATCGATGTTGCGGACTTTATCAAGCCAGACATTAATCAGTATGATGTTGACTACAGCCTAGTAACGGGTTATCAATCTGAGAATCAGCTCAAATATGCTAATACGGAAAAACTCTTGCCATTTTACAACAAAGAATTTATTGTTAAGCAAGGGAATTTGATTGCATCTGGTAAACTGGCTACGGATCAAGTTGTTGCTGTGATTCCGATGGTGGGTAGTGAGATTATTGCGGACTATGCAGGGCGCCAATCTGAGATTAATAAGCTCTTGGTTCGCTATGCTGACGGTAGTATCGAATACCTTGATTTAAGCTATACGGAAGATTTCCGTGATACGGCTCTTTCAGAGTATGCTATTGCTGGGACGGACTTGATCTATACACCAAACCACTTGACCGATCATTACCAATCGACTCTTGCTAAGGTTCTACCTACGCTGTCTGCTATTGATTACTATGATCCAAGTCTCCTGGAGGCTTTAAATAAAGAAATTGGAGACTCTACCGTAGAGACCTTGATGGATAAGCTTTACCTCAAAGATTCCTTTACTAGCGTCAAGGAGAATCTGCAGGACTTCCTCAGTGGAGCTATTGCCACTTCAAATATTATCACGATGCCAAACCATGAGTTAGACCAGTACATTCTGGATAATAAAGAAGCCTTGTTACTCGGCATGGCTTATGTGAACCGCTGGTATGATTTCAAGTTTGGAGAGTTAAATGCTAAGGATCTATTGCTCTATTATCAAGATTTTTATGGCAATAAGGTAGACACTCTGGACTGGTTAATTCGCCTTGGTAAAAACTATGACAGACTAAATCCTGCCAATAATCTAACCACTTATGGCACAGAAATCGCGCCTTACACTGGTTATCACGACTTGCTCTCGTATTTGACTGCTAATCGTCAGACCTTGACGGATTACACATCGGATAATGACTGGTTTAAGGCAACAACCAAGGCCCATGTGGTTGAAGCAGCGTCTCAAGAATTGCCAGACCAAGATGTGACGGTCTATAGTTTCTTAAGCGTTCCTAGTCAGCAAAATGGGATTCTACCCTTGTTGACGACACGTGGAGAAACCTTTATCCTGACAACTATTGGTGGGATCACTTACGGCATGTATGACCGTTATTATGGTTACGATGCCATCAAGAACTTAGCCACTCAAGCCGAAAAAGAGGCCAAGATCAGAGAGATGGCAGATCAAGCGGCTATCTGGCAAAGGGATCATTTTGATTTCTGGTACAGGATTGCCCTGGAAGATGTCAGGGACCGCATGATTAAGCCAATGGTGACTTGGGATGGTTACCAGATTCCAAATGGTGGCAAATGGTTGCCGATGTATGGTGATGAGGCGACAAATGCTATCCAAGATTTCTTTGGACCAATTGGAAGCAGGGCGCACTACGCCAATAATGGTTCAGGCGCAATCGCAAATGGCACAACCATTTACTTTATGTTTAATCAGGTTCTGGATTATTATGGCTCCTCAGTCTTTACCCATGAGGTGGTGCACAATAATGATGGTAGCATCTACTTTGGTGGTTATGGCCGTCGCTTTGGTCTAGGGGCGGAGCTCTTTGCCCAAGGATTTCTTCAGTCTCCTGTTTCTCATGATAGTGCTAACTTCGTCATCAATACCATGTATGACTATGAGGCTATGGGAGTAGCAGACAATGGCAATCGCTACCATGCGAGCTCACCAGAGCGTTACCAGACGGCTGATGACTTGCAGGAATATTTCCATGGGGTCTTTGATGTGCTTTACACCTTGGATTATGCTGAAGCAACTGTCGCTTTGGCTAATCTATCTAAAGACCAGCAACGCGGTTATTTTAATACCATTGAAAACTACTATGTCACGGATCCAGGAACAGGTGAAGAAACACATGCCGGAAATAGGTATCGTCGTTTCACCGAGGAAGAGTGGGCTGATCTTGATTTGGCTACTGTTTATGATTTGATTGATCACAATGTGGTTTCCTACCGTGAACATGTGTTAGCTGCTGGTCAGGATAGTGCGGAGTTGAGACGAAATGGTTACTACTATGCACCACTCTTCTCACCAAACTATGCGGCTCTCTCTAATGACAAAGGGTCTCCAGGAGATCTCATGTTCCGCCGAATGGCCTTTGAACTCTTAGCTGAAAAAGGCTATGAGGAAGGATTTATTCCTTATGTGTCTAACCAATTGGCAGCAGAAGCCTTAAGCCGTGGCATCACTGGAACAGAAACTTGGCAAGGACGACGGACAGTTGGTCTTATAACAGATGAGCTAGTTCTTGAAGTTGTGTTTGATAAACAGTACGCTACTTGGCAAGAGTTTAAAAAAGCTATGTTTGACCAACGGATTGCAAAGGTGGCTAATCTTAAACCTATTACCATTACTTACAAGGACCAAGAACGGAGCTTAAGCTCTTATGGAGAGATTGAGGCCCTCTTGCAAGAAGCCTTAGATGAAGATGTGAGACGCTTCTTAACGCTTTCACCATCTACAAATATCAATCTAAATAATAGAAACTACAATAGTTCTTCACGTGTCAAAGAAGTGAAGGCTAAGATCTTTAATGCTTATTTGACATTGACAGATGATTTCAGAGAATCAATCTACAACTAATCAAAAAGTTGCTGGAGAAATCCAGTAACTTTTTTGGCTTTCATCATCTGTTTTCCTAGGTCCCAGTCTTAAACATGGTATAATAAGTAAAAAGTGCTATGGAGGTTGCTATGAAAGAAGTGTTCAAAAAAGGATTGGCTATAGTGTGGCTTTTGGCTATGGTGATTAGCTATTGGCTTTTTCTGCCACCTTTAAATCTACTTAGTACGGACTTTTGGTGGTTTGTGATTGAGGGCTTAGTTCTAGCTTTTGTTGGCTTATCCTTGACGACAGTGATGGATACGATAGGAAAAGCAAGTGCCCGAAAAGCGACCAATACAAGTCGCAAGGAAGTTAATCCAATCAATACGGTCCAAGATAAATGGTTAAAATGGATTGGTATAGGCATTGTCGGCCTAATCGCTTTGATGATGGGCTTGAACCTGCTCAATTCACGGATTTTTCGGGCAAAAAGCTATGCCAATGTGATTACGGTAAAAGAGGCTGATTTTACGCAGGATTTTCCTGAAACCGATATTTCGGCCTTGGCTCTCTTGGACCGTAAATCTGCCAAGAAAATTGGAGATACCTATTTAGGAACTATTGACAAGGTCTCGCAATTCGGGATCTCAGACGATTACCGTCAAGTCACCATTGGCAATCAGCCTTATCGGGTATCACCTTTAGAATACAAAAATTTCTGGAAATGGTTGTCCAACCGCTCAGAAGGGATTGGCTACTATGTCAAGGTTAACCAAACGACGGGGAAGGCAGAGTTGGCTCCACTGGAGCAACCCATGAAGTACTCAGATTCTGAGTATCTCTTCAGAGATACCCTGCGTTACTTGCGGTTTAAGCATCCCTTCACCATCTTTGGAGACCCTTCCTTTGAAGTGGACGATGCAGGCAATCCCTACTATGTGGCGACGGTCTACAAACCACGTTTCATGCTGACTTCCAAAGACCCTGTCGGTGTTATTCTTCTAGATGCAGTGACGGGTGAAACCAAGGAATACAGTCTTGACGCTATTCCTGACTGGGTGGACAGGGTCTTCTCGGCAAACAATGTTTTGACCCGTGTGGATGACTACTATACTTATCAAGATGGATTTTGGAACACGGTCTTTAGCCAGACCGGTGTCAAGGAGACGACCGATAGCTACAATTACATTTCCATTGGCTCAGATATCTACCTCTATACTGGGATTACCTCTGCGACAGCGGATTCGTCTAACCTTGGCTTTATCTTGGTAAATATGCGGACGAGGGAAGTGACCAACTACAAGCTGGCTTCGGCGACAGAATCTGCTGCCATGGCATCGGCAGAAGGAGAGGTTCAAGAAAAAGGCTATGTGGCGACTGCCCCAACCCTGGTCAAGCTCAATGAGAAAGCCTACTACCTGGTATCGCTCAAAGACGATGCTGGTCTGGTCAAGTCCTATGCCTTGGTCGATGCCGAAGACTACCAACAGGTAACCGTCAATAACGACATTGAGCATTTGATTTCGCAGTTTACCGATTTAGACACCTCAGCCCTATCTGGAACAGCAAACTCTGCCGCTGGTCAGGCCGAAGTCGAAATCATCACAGGAGTAGTGGACCAATTGGCTAGCCAAATGATAAATAGCTCAACGGTTTACTACATTTCTTCGTCTGGTGAGATTTATAAGGTCAAGGCAACAGAAGACTCTACAGACCAATTGCCGTTCTTGAAAATCGGAGATAGCTTCTCAGGCGAGTTAAGTAAGGACAACTACCTCAAAAACTTCAAGATTAATTCTAACGATTCTGAGGCAGCAGAAAAAAATTGAATAAAGCAAGACTCTCACTAGGATTCTGGATGTAATCCCAAAAGTTAGATAGTTATAATCTAACTTTTGGGTCAGTGCATTCACTTAATGAGGGCTTTATCATTTAGTTTAGCTTTGTATGATGTTGTATTCTTCTGTTTTATTGTTATTCTTTGAGTGCTGGAAATCTTCTTTTGTAGCTATGAATTTTAGGTCTAAAACATTTTCCAAAATATTGTCAATCGAAAATGAAAATGTCCCGCAAAACTAGGTCTTATTTGTGTCAAAACCACTGTTATTTTGTTGAGACATAGTTTATACTAGTATGTGGTTGGGTAAGATTTTCTTTCTCAGCCAGATATT
>NZ_JBRUCW010000018.1:0-45832 GCF_053203525.1 Streptococcus rifensis
AGCCTTAATGGTCTGGTATTTTCTTGTTTCTGTCATGGTTAAGTCTATCCTTTGCATGATACTAGAATAACAGATGGGACATTTTTACCTTCGACCTAACTAGGACATTATCACTTTCGAATGATATTTACGAAATTCTGCCATCTTTTGAACTTTTTTAATTCCGCTTTTTAGTGTATAATAGAAGGCGTGCATCACGAATGCTAAAACAAGGAGGGATCTATAGGATGAAACAGATTTTTTTGTCTTCGGCAACTGAATTAGAAGAGATTGATACCTTTGCTCCTGGCGCTTGGATCAATTTAATCAACCCCTCCCAGAGTGAAACGATGGAAATTGCAGAACGCTTTAACATCGATATCACTGACTTACGGGCACCCCTCGATGCCGAGGAGATGTCGCGTATCTCAGTTGAAGACGACTACAAATTGATTATTGTCGATGTTCCTATTTCGGAAGAGCGCAATGGCAAAATTTACTATGTCACCATTCCCCTAGGGATTATCATTACGGAAGAAGCGATTATCACGACTTGCTTGGTCGAGTTGCCGCTGTTTGATTTCTTTATCAATCGTCGGGTCAGGAACTTCTATACCTTTATGAAATCCCGTTTCGTTTTCCAAATTCTTTACCGCAATGCTGCTATCTACCTCTCTGCCCTTCGCCAAATTGACCGAAAAAGTGAAGAAATCGAGAGCCAGATGCATGAGTCCACGCGTAATGAAGAATTAATTGAACTGATGGAACTGGAAAAAACGATTATCTACTTCAAGGCTTCGCTTAAAACAAACGAACGTATCGTTAAAAAACTGACAGCCTCTTCCTACTTGCTCAAAAAATATGAGGAGGATGAGGATTTGCTAGAAGACACGCTTGTCGAGACCCAACAGGCCATCGAGATGGCGGATATCTATGGTCACATCTTAAAAGGAATGACTGATACCTTTGGATCGATCATCTCAAACAACCAGAACACGATCATGAAAACCTTGGCTTTAGCTACCATGGTCCTCTCGGTTCCAACCATGATTTTTTCGGCCTATGGTATGAACTTTGTCCAGATGGATGCCCTTCCATTTAACGATATCCCTCACGCTTTTTGGTGGGTTATCTTAGGCGCTTTTTCTGTTAGCGGCCTCTTGATTATCTACTTTATCCGCAAAAAATGGTTCTAATCGATAGAGTTATCGGACACAAATCGTCATTTGACAGAAGTTCCTAAAACTCTTTCTGACGACTAATACTACAATACAAACTTATGGAGATTTACTGATCATGGACACGACCTCATTAACCGCTCAACTGACTAAGAAAAACCAAGAATATATTCACATTGCCACCAACCAATTGTTGAAAAATGGCAAAACTGACGCCGAAGTAAAAGAAGCTTTGGAATCGATTCTCCCAACAATTGTTGAAAATCAAAAAAAAGGCCTCACGGCTCGTCAACTCTATGGTGCTCCAACTGTATGGGCTGATGGCCTCACAGCGCAAGCTGAATACGAGGCTGCCAATCCTGCAGAAAATGACAATCCTTGGCTCATGTGGTTGGATGCCAGCCTCTTTATCCTTGGGATTATGGGGATCATGATGGGCTTACTCAGCCTAACACAATCTGATAATCAAGCTTATGGCTTAACCAGCTTGATCCTTCTCAGTATTGCGACAGGTGGCATGATGTACGCCATGTACTACTATGTTTACCGTCACCTCCGTAAACCAAAAGACCAACGCCCAGGTGGTCTTAAGACATGGGGAACACTGGCTCTCGTGATGTTTGGACTTTTCTTTGTCTTTAGCCTCAGCACCCTATTACCAACTGCTCTCAACCCTATCATGCCAACCTGGTTCAACGTCTTCATTGGTCTAGCAGGATTTGGCGTTCGTTACTTACTTAAAAAGCGTTACAATATCAAGAGCGCCATCACCAGTAAAGATTAAACCTTAAAAAGGCTTCCATGCGGAGGCCTTTTTAGATGTTTAGATTAGTAAAACAAGTGCTTTTCCTAGGGTAACGATGAGACGTTATCCCCATCCGTCTCCTATTCTCCTTTGTAAAAAGAGGTATAACCTAGGAGACCAAGTGCAATAATCAGCAATGTCGCTGTTATTAACTGCGTAGGAATGATAACGACCATTGTACTGATAACCATACGAATGACAAACATACCCAAGTATAGATAAGTCATAATTCCCCCATTCAAAGTAGCGATTTTCTCCATCGGTACTACCTCATACAATAAAAGATTAAACTTGGGGTTACCCGCTCCAATTAAAATCCCTCCGATAAATAGTGAAAAAATAACTAAATATGGCTGATGAATATGAAAACCTAAGAGGACAAGCGCTAGGGTTAATGTCCCGTATTTTAAAAGAGTCTTCATTTGAATCTGAGATAAGAGATTAACTGCCAAAAAACTACCCACTATGTTACCAAGTACATAAAACATATTGATAATCGCTATTGTGCTTGCGGATTTATAAATGATAAAATCGGGATATAAATCAATCGTTAGAACAACTAAAATAGGTAAGGCAGCAAAAAGTCCATTGATAACAGGAACAATTTGGAGAGAAAGTTTCAACTCAGGAATCTGTTTGAATTCACTAATAGCTTGCTTAAAGTTTCCCCAAATTTCTGACAACATGTTTTTCGAGCCTGTCGATTGAGAATAGCTACTCCCAAAATCAATTTTCTTTAATGCCGGGAAAATGGTTAATAAAATTAGGGAAGACAGCAAAAATGTCATTGCGTTGAGGTACGATAACATACTGTAAGAGAAAATACCAATTAAAATAGCTGCAATTGGCTGATAGATTACATTGAAACTATAAGATACGCCCTGTCTAAAAGCAATAGCTCCTTGCCGCTCATTTTTTTCGACGATTTTTAAACTGACTGGGATAAATAAACCTGATTCATATTGGCCTGCACAATCTGAAAAAACATTCAAGACAGAAGCAAAGATTACAATCCATAACTGTGGAGAGAATTGCATCACAAATCCTATGACTAGATAAATAATCATGCGAAACAACTGAGAGTATATAATGGCATTAATCTTTCGATTTGTCCTATCTGAAAAGTAACCCGTCAACAGATAGGCAAAAATGGGCAGCACTTCCGAAAAACTCACAATGGCTATAGCCGATTTAGTGTCTGGAAGCTGAAGCACGTAATTCATTAAGGCTATACTATACATGACATCACCAAAGTTAGATAGTAAATCAGAAACCAAGGTGGTCATAAAGTTTCTATTTTTTAATAAATATTTCATATCAAATCCTTACAGTATAAACACGATTCGTCAGCATGACTTTCTAGCCACTCTATTTCAAATGTTGAAATATTAAAAAAGCCTCTTCTGTTTACGGTCAACAAATCACTTAATCCAGTCAACAATTTAATACACTCCCATGATTGTAGTGACGCTACTAAGCTAGATAAAATACCTATTGCCCCAGCTGATTTTCTAGTATTAATAATAACCTCTTTTGAATTATTTTCCTGGTAATCCTCATAAACCTTGTTAATACACTGCCAACATAATGTTTTTTTAGGAATTATCATCGGGCCAATCAAACCTATATGACCAGTAAAACCACCACCTATAATGTGTGGTTTATTAAATTTGAGACAAATTTCTGAAACCCATTGAGCTGTAGTATTAATATCAGGATAATCTGCACAATTAATTACCACATCAACATGAAGTATAACCTCCTCAATTTGATGGATGGTAAATTTATTCATTTCTAACTCTATTTTTTTGATGTTAACGTCTCCATTGATGGAATTAAGCTTTTTTTTTCTAGAGCATCCGTTTTCTTTTTCCCTAAATCGTTAACTGAATATAGAGTTTGACGAGTTAAATTATGTAATTCAACAATATCAAAATCACATATATATATTTCTCCAAGACCTGACATAGTTAAATATTGAGCAATCCAACTTCCTATTCCACCAATTCCTAAAATAAGCACCTTAGAAGTCTTTAACTTATTTTGAAAATCCCATGGATTTAATTTTTCCGGATTCAAATTACTAAAAAAATTCACCTGTCTATTATATCTAATACTTTCCTCATGACTTATAGTAGCAGGTATAGGTTGTTTAATACTTATAATTCCTTCTCTTCTAAGTATTTCAATAGTTGAAATGAATTCTTTTCTTTTAAAATTTGGAAATCTTGCTTGAATTTCTGAAAATATTATACTATCATCGTCATATTTTGACAATAACTTAAAAAAATACACATACTCAGGTTCCATTTCATATATTTTTTGGATATTACTTGTTGATATTGAAAATTGAAATCTTTTGTCTTTTATATTATAAAGTAAACTAACCCCTGGTTTAATTGCAATCTTCATTCTAATTATACTCCTTAAAATAATTAAAGTAGAAAAATAGTAAAACTATTCTTCTACTTTAACTATATATTTAAATAGAGCTATTTAACTAACAGCTACCATTTTTAGAACCTGAACTTTCTTCAGTAGCATAAAATTCTGATACTTTCTTCATTTGCCTTCTCTCATTTCATTTTTATAATTATATTATATAAAGTAATTATTTTTTTGTCAATAGTTTTTTTATTTCTTTATTGTTTTAATTATTTTTGTGTTATAATTTTCAAATGACTAGGAAGTCTACAATGAACGAAGGAAATCTAGTTTTTGATTATCAAAATTTCTATAATAATCTAAATATATTCAAATTATTATCAAAATTACCAATTGAGGATTTTACTGATATTATTGAAAAATGTATGAATAACAAAATAGATGGTGACCTTAAATTACGTAAAGAAGGCTACATGAAAATGATACAAAAAGTTTCAGAGGAGCAAATTTCTATTTCAGATAAAGAAAAATGGGTTGATTATAGAATAGAAATGCCCTCAATTGTATTTCTTTCTGCATTATATGCTGAAAAAACCCATATATGAATCAAGTCAAAGGGATTGAACATTTAAAGAAAGATATTGGTAATATTTTATTTTTCCCTCATTATGATGCTTATATGTCTATATTACCTATCTTAGCAACAAACAACATGAAACTTACAATACTCATGGACGAAAGTTCAACACGTTACTGGGAGTTTATTTTAAGCAAATTCAATTTCGGTAAAAACATCAGACTACATGGTATACAAGAAAAAAACTCAATTCTAAAAGTGCTTAATGACTTAAAAAACGGATACAATTTAGTTATGTATCCTGAATTTTCACTTGGAAAAAAATCTAAATTTACTACAAAATTTCTTAATGAAGATATCTTTCTTCCGACTGGAATAGCTACCATTGCTAAAAAGTTGAAAACTAATATTATTCCAATACAGATAAATTACCCAGATAATCAATTACTCCCCTACATAATTTTATCTGAATCCATCGATTCTGAACAAAATATTTTAGATGTTTCAAAAGAGATAATGAAAATTATGGAAAACATTATATCTAAAGATAAAAGTAAGTGGTGGGGCTGGGAAATTTGGGATGATATGATAGTTCGCACTTCAATTTAATTCACATGCATTTTCTAATTTTACCTATAAATACCAAAAATACCAAAAAATAGTATAATAGATATAAATCAGATAAGAATGGAAAACAATAATAATGTATAAACGTCAGATTGGCCAACTGGTAAAATCAGAACGCCTAAAACAGCAGCTCACTCAGACTGAGCTTGCGGAAGGTATCTGTACACAGACAGTCATTAGTAATATTGAGAAGGGTCAGGTTAGTCCTTCCATTGAAATATTTTTTGCCTTAGTTAAAAAACTGCATATCGATCTTAATGAGGTAGGCAAGATTTTCTCCATAAATCCTAAGTTTTCTGAAGGTCAGTTTATTTCAAAATGCAAACAACTTCAATACAGTCGAGATTATGATACCTTGTCATACCTCTTAAATAGTATTGATGAAAGTAAATTAGCCTATGAAGAAAAACTTTATTATGATTGGCTTTCAGCAGTTTTAGTCTACACAAATAAAAAAGAGCCCCATAAGGCTATCGAACTACTTAGAAAATTGTCAGAGGATTGTCCTGATGATCTCGTTATCTATTTTAAATCGATTTGTTCTATTGGAACGATTTACAATGATATTGGGGAACACGGCCGATCCATAACCGAGTTTGAACACGTCAACCACCTCTACCCAGAGATAACTAATTTTGAAGACCAAGTCGTCTATTTATACAGTTATGCGAGGGTTTTAGGAGTCAGCGGTAATTATAGCAAATCGATGGAACTTGCGGATCTCTCAATCGGTTTATTGATTAAAAACAAATCACTTTTTTTACTAGCAGATATATATTACCTTAAGGCGAATATATTTAATCAAAAAGGTGACATCTTACAAGCTAAAGAATTTTGCCAAAAAGCAATTCTTTGTTATGACATAGATAACAACATCGAATTAAAATACAGTGCTACCAGATTTTTAGATGAGTTAAAGGAGAAAGTTTGAAAAAAAGATAAAATCTAATTGACTTATTGTTTATCCTAATTTTAGGCACACTAAAAAGAGGTCTTGACACCTGATTTTTGACATTAGGCAACATTGAATCCGTGTTGTTGTGCAAAACGAACAGCGTCTTGAACAGACATCGTTTTATCAGGATTTCGTATTTCGGTCAGTCCTTGTAAAGCAGGATTATAAGTTTCTTGTTTTAGGAGAACGTGGTAGATAGCTACCAATAGTCTGCGACAGATAGCGATAATGGCTTTTCGATGTCCTCGGCGTTTCTTGAGTTTAAGATACTTGTTTCTCAATTCTGCGTGTTTGTCAGACTTGACAACAGCGTTTGCGACTTGAACAAGGAAAGGCTTCAGGTATTTCCACCTTTAGACATGCGCGTAGAAAACTTTTTCCCAGCACTTTCATTGTTAGCAGGGACCAGTCCAGCCCAGGAACAAAGTTCGGCAGCTGAATCAAAGGCTGTCATATCGCTACCAATTTCTGAGATGATTCTGAGAGCAGATAGATCATCTTTAAAACCAGGTACGGTTTGAATCAGTTTTACGTGATGTTGATAGTCTTGTCCCAGCTCTCGGATCATTTGTTCCAAATCTTCTTTACAAATAGCCAAGGCATCGTAGTGAGCTTTGATTACTCTGATTTTCTCTGCTTGTTCGGGTGTTAAAGCGCCTTCCATAGCGATTTCTAAGTCTTGGACTTTATTCTTCATTCTCTTGTGAACCAGTTGCTCAATATTTGGTTGATCTTCTGGATTGTCAAGGATGCTCTTAATAATAGCTTGAGCACTTTTTCCAAAAACATCGGAAACGACACTTGCAATTTGAAGGTTAGACCAAGTGAGATAGTTCTGATACCGATTTTTCTCGCTAACTTGGAGTTGAGTTAACTTCATGCGATATCTGAAAAGGTCACGGAGTTGTCTAATTTTGAGAGGTGGACTAAAGCTAGAAGCGACTAAATCATGCTTGAAGAGGTCAGCTATCCATTGTGCATCTTTCTTGTTGGTCTTCTTTCCTCGAATAGCCTTAACATATTTGGGATGAGCCAAGCAGATGTTACAGGTGCTTTCTAGGATATTGAAAACAGGAATCCAGTATTTACCGGTAGATTCCATACAGACATCAAAGCAGGAATAGTATTCCAACCAGTCTCTTAGCTGAATAAGACCATTTGTAAAGGTTGAGAAACGCTTACGGTGGTAGTTAGTGATTCCGTGATTGTCGGTGATGGCAATAACCGCTACGATAAAGGTTTTATGCACATCAATGCCACAACAATTAGGGTAAACAATTTTTAACATGAGGGGTCTCCCTTCACCATATTTGAGAAGCGCCTATCCCTTGACTGCTCTCCCCTTTCACAAACCAGTCGCTTATCCAAATATAAGTTTACGTGCTCATAGTCACAGTTAGTTGTGCTTGATAGGAAGAGCTACACCTATAAAAATGCGAGGTAGTGGCTAGACCACTCACTTATTCACCTCCCCGTGATTTGTAGTAGTGATAGAACTCCTCAACTCTATTGTAAACTAAAATAAAGAGCACAACACCTTTTCATTCGGTGTTGTGCCTTGAGTGAAACGAAAGGAATGAATTATAAAAATGAAACATCACACCCTCAAAATATTAGTTCTATTAACTATCTTATTGTTCTGTTTTGGACAGATAACTGATTGGCCACCAATTTTTCTTTGAAAATTTTATTATAATAGCATCTTCAATTGATATTTACAGACTACTAAAAAAAGGCTTCCATGCGGAGGCCTTTTTATGCTTCTTCTAAAATGTCTCGTTCATTTTCTGAGTAAGTGGCGTAGAAATCAATTTTGAGTTGGATAAATCGTGTCAAGTCTGTTAAGACTTGAAAGAGGATGGCTCTGGTTTCAAATTCCTGGCGGGTTTGGGGGAGGTCACGGGCTCTGAATTGCTCTAGCATAGCCTCGATATCTGCCAGCAAATAGGTTGCTGGGTTGTGCTCACTGAGTTGATCCGCAGTTAATTCAAACAAGCTGGCCAATAACTTGGCTTCTGTCAGTTCCAAGCGACAGCTCTGTAGATTCCAGGCCATGACTGCTAACAGTTTGACCTGATTATGCCGCATGTCTAAATAGTGCAAGTCATAATCAATCTGACTAAAGAGGCGGTTCTCCCTTTCACGATAGACTAAACGCTTCGCCACCTTGATTTCCTGCCTTAAGCTTTCGATAGTTTCAACCTGTTGATGGTCTTCCAAATCATAAATAGCATTAGCAAGCCCTGTAAGAATAATCCGTAGTTGCGCCTCAATACTTTCGCGAGCTGCTATAATAGCTCTTTGTTGTGAGGGCATGTAGACATGCAATACAATGGCCAAACCAGCTCCTATTACCATCAGTAATAACTCGTTCCAAAGAAAGGAAAGGCTCAGGTCTTGAGCCAACCACAGGTGGGTGACCAAAACGGAGCAGGGAGCAATCGCCGCCTTCATTTCAAAGCGGTAGGCAAAGAAAACAAAGACTGATAAATAGAGGAGAAAGGCTGGTAGCTGAAACCCTAAAAGGGCAAAACTGACTGCTCCCAAGGTCAGGGCTACAACCGTTGACACTAACCGTTGCCAGCCTATCTGGAGGGATGACTTTCTCGTATCAAGGACACTTAGCATGGCAATGATTCCGGCAGAAGTCCCATTTTCGAGGCCCATCAATTGCGCTAGTCCTATCGCTAGTCCAGTAGCGATGATTATTTTTAAGACTTGGACGGTCATGGTTTTTCCTAACATAAACTTTTACTCTTCTCTAAATGAACAACCCCCTTAGCCTTGCTAAGGTGATTTGGTGAATTTCACCTCAATCGGCATCACCTAATTTAATTTTTAGTTATTGATTATTATTATGACTAAAAAAGAAGGTTTTTTCAACTAAAAATCCCTTTCCAAGACTTGGAAAAGGGATATCTGATTAATCTTCGTTTACGAATGGCATAAGGGCCATAACGCGAGCACGTTTGATTGCTGTTGTTACCTTGCGTTGGTTCTTAGCTGAAGTACCAGTTACGCGACGTGGCAAGATTTTACCACGCTCAGATACAAAACGGCTAAGCAATTCAGTATCTTTGTAATCAACGTATTCAATTTTATTAGCTGCGATGTAATCAACTTTTTTACGGCGTTTGAATCCGCCACGACGTTGTTGAGCCATGTGAGTTTCTCCTTTATATGATAATGGTTGAACTCAGAAGAGTTCGATTCGTTCCAGATTTTCTAATCTTAGAAAGGTAAGTCGTCGTCTGAAATATCCATCGGATTAGTTGCTCCAAATGGGCTTTCGTCTCGACCGAAGTTCGGTGTTGCGTTTGATTGTGAACCACCTGATGGGAAACCACCGCCAAAGCTGTTGTCTCCTCCAGAAGCATTTCCACCAAAACTATTGTTAGCTTGATAGCCTCCAGATTGGCCTTCACGCGCAGTGCGACTTTCCAAGAGTTGGAAGTTTTCCGCAACAACTTCTGTCACATAAACGCGTTGCCCTTGTTGGTTTTCATAATTACGGGTCTGAATACGGCCAGTAATCCCAATCAAAGCACCCTTTTTAGCCCAGTTAGCCAAGTTCTCAGCCTGCTGGCGCCAAATCACAACGTTGATGAAATCCGCTTCACGCTCACCGTTTTGATTTTTAAAATTGCGGTTAACCGCTAATGTAAAAGTCGCAACAGCTTGATTAGACGGGGTATAGCGAAGTTCTGCATCTTTGGTCATGCGACCAACAAGCACTACATTATTAATCATAAAACACCTGCTTACGCGTCAAGTTTGACGATCATGTGACGAAGAATGTCGCCGTTGATTTTAGACAAACGGTCAAACTCGTTAAGAGCGACTGCATCTGTAGCTTCAACGTTAACGATGTGGTACAAACCTTCGCGGAAATCATTGATTTCGTATGCGAGGCGACGTTTTTCCCATGCCTTAGACTCAACAACAGTAGCACCATTGTCAGTTAAGATAGAGTCGAAACGTGCGACCAAAGCGTTTTTCGCTTCTTCTTCAATGTTTGGACGAATAATATAAAGAATTTCGTATTTAGCCATTGATATGTTCCTCCTTTTGGACTAATGACCCACAGGCCTCCCTGTGAGTAAGTGAGGTTGTCTCACAAATAACTATTATAACAGATTTTTATGAAAAGGCAAAGGATTTCTATCTGTTTTTTGCGGAATTTGGCGAATTTAGCGCCGAAAACCTTTGACTTCTATACACCAGATTTTCAGCGCTTTCATAGACATTTTCAAATAATTGTGCTATACTATCAGTACAGAGGCTCAGTTTGAAGCCTTGAGTTTTATTTTCAGGAGGCGTACTATGATTTGGTCTCTTATTATTGGAGCCTTGATTGGTGCCGTAGCTGGTGCTATTACCAACCGCGGTGAAAAGATGGGCTGCATCGCTAATATTATCGCAGGTCTTATCGGATCTTCTGTCGGTCAAGCATTGCTCGGCCATTGGGGCCCTAGTCTTGCTGGGATGGCACTTATACCATCTATCTGTGGGGCGATTATTGTCATTGCTGTTGTTTCTTTCTTCTTGGAGAAAAAATAAAGTCAGCATTTTTTAAAAAAGGAGGCATTCTTATGTCTGAAAAATTTAATGCAAAGTTGGACCAATTAAAAGGTTCAGCCAAAGAAGTTATTGGTAAAGCCACAGGCGATAAGGAAGTCCAAGCTGAAGGTGTTGTTGAAAAGACAATCGCTAAAGCTAAGGAAGCTGTTGTCGATGTCCAAGATACTGCTAAAGGTGCCGTAAATGCTGTTAAAGACATCTTAGATGGCGATGACAAATCAAAACAATAATCAAAAAACAAGCTTAGGATACCTAGCTTGTTTTTTTCCACTTTTTTTACTAAACAGATTTTTTTAGCGATCTTGCTTCTAAGAAATAGCATTCTTACTTTATACTTTTAGCTTATCTTAAGTCTCAACTCAACCAAAAATCACTACCTTATCTATTCACTATAACTCCTTGACAAGACAACGATAAAGATTTTCTGTCCAAGGATGGCTCCAAGCAATAATGCGTCCTGTAAACACCATACCCAAAAAGGTTCCAACACCGACACCAACTAACCGACCTGCAAATATGAGTCCAATCAAACTGGCTGCACTGATGGAAATGATGTCAAGAATATTTTTACCTGTTCCGAAGCCTTTCCCCGTCACGTGGCCTATGACATGTGCCAAAGCATCAGCTGGGTTAGGTACAACATTCATTCCTACTGTAATCGAGGCCCCTATACCAACCAAAACAATACCACAAAGTAAAAAACTAATCCGAAGAGACAGCGCCTCTGGAATTGGCAGATGTTTGTCGAAAATATCGATGAAGACACTTCCTAAAAAACTGGCCAAAATCTGGGTCCATTGAGACAGGCGAAAGTTCTTTCGCAAAAGGGCAAATTGAACTAAAATCAAGAGACAAAGATAGACAAAGTTAGTCATGGCAAAGGTCTGCCCTGTAACCGCCGCCAATGCAAAAATAACACTGGTAACTGGCGACACACCGAGATTACTCTTTGCATTTAAACAGATACCAAAAGCGAGAACAACAGTTCCAAGGAGATAGACCAATAAAGTCTTTATATTAATTTTCGGTTTAATCATAATATCCTTCTTCTTTATTTATCTCCCCCATTTTAGCATTAATTCCTTTTAGTCTCAATAATGAATACTTAACTCAAAAAAACTCACTCGGCTAAGGAGTACCGAGTGAGTTGGAGCCAAATTACTTAACAGAAGCACCGTTTGTCGCAATGACTTCTTTGTACCAATCAAAGGACTTCTTCTTAGAGCGCTTCAGCGTTCCCTTGCCTTCGTTATCAAGGTCTACGTAGATGAAGCCGTAACGTTTTTTCATTTCACCTGTTCCAGCGGAAACAAGGTCGATACAGCCCCAAGTCGTGTAACCCCAAAGTTCCACACCGTCTTCATTGATGGCATCGCGCATGGTTTTTACGTGTTCTGCTAGGTAGTTAATGCGGTAGTCATCTTCCACATAACCATTCTCATCTGGTGTGTCGATGGCACCTAGACCATTTTCCACGATAAAGAGTGGTTTTTGATAACGGTCCCAGATCACGTTAAGCGTGATACGCAGGCCAAGTGGGTCAATCTGCCAGCCCCACTCAGAAGCATCCAAGTATGGGTTCTTAATAGAAGCAAAGATATTACCAGCTGTCTTATCCTTAACTTCTGGATCACCAGATGCCACACGGCTTGAATAGTAAGAGAAGGATATGAAGTCAACCGTATGCTCCTTCAAGACTTCAAGGTCACCGTCTTCCATGGCGATTTTAATGCCTTTGCGTTCCCATTCTTTCTTAGCATAGTTAGGGTATTCGCCACGCGCCTGAACGTCTACAAAGAAGTAGCCTTCGCGGTCAAGGTTGATAGACTCCCAGACATCACGTGGATGCGGTGTGTTTGGATAGTATTGACCCGCAGCCAGCATACAGCCGACCTTATTTTCAGGATCAATTTCGTGGGCGATCTTAGTCGCAATAGCTGACGCCACAAGCTCATGGTGGGCTGCTTGGTATTTTACCTGCTCAACATTTTCACCTTCTTCAAAGTAAAGGCCTGCGCCCATGAATGGAGCGTGAAGAATCATATTGATCTCGTTGAAGGTCAACCAATATTTAACCAATCCTTTATAGCGGGTAAAGAGGGTACGGCAAAGACGCTCATAGAATTCCAGCATCTTGCGGTTGCGCCAACCACCGTATTCTTCGATCAAATGCATCGGACAGTCAAAGTGAGTGATGGTTACCAGTGGCTCAATGCCGTACTTGTGGCACTCTTTGAAGAGGTCTTCGTAGAATTGAAGGCCTTTTTCATTTGGCTCAAGTTCGTCTCCTTTAGGGAAAATACGGCTCCACGCAATAGACAACCGATAGGTCTTGAAGCCCATTTCGCCAAAGAGGGCAATGTCTTCTTTGAAACGATGGTACATGTCAATCCCGACCTTAGCTGGGTAGTGGTAACCTTCTTCAAAATCAAACATTTTACGTTTTCCAAGGATAACATCCACACGGTCTGGACCAATTGGTGCCACGTCAACATTAGCTAAACCACGGCCATCGGCATCGTAAGCCCCTTCGCATTGGTTGGCAGCTGTCGCGCCACCCCAAAGGAAACCTTCTGGAAAAGTCAGTTTTGTCATTTTGTTTACCTCACTTTTAATAAGTTAATTCTATTTTACTGTTTTCTGTAACCCTTTTCTTGTCTTTTTCTACGGAAAACTGATACTATTCTAAGGCTTTCTATATCGTCCTTCTGGTTTATAGGTATTCTGCGCCATGACGCCTGACAGGGCATGCGGAAGATAGAGTTCTTCCAGATAGGCCAGGTCTTCTGGACTCAGTTGGAGGTCAAAGGCTGCCAGTGGCCCGTCTAAATGGTGCGGTTTCGTAGCACCAACAACTGGCGCATCCACTCGGGTTAAGAGCCATGCTAGGGAAACGGCCGTCATGCTGGTCTGGTATTTGTCCGCCAACTCTGCCACACGCGCGATGATTTTGTTATCTTCCTCAGCAGTTTGATCATATTTGGACTGGGCAAACTTATCCTCTTCTAAGCGCTTGGTTGTCACACCTGGCAATCGTGACAAGCGACCACCTGCTAGGGCAGAATATGGCGTTGTTGCAATGCCCTCTTCTTGGCAATAGGTCATGAGTTCGCGCTCGTCTTCGCGCATGATGAGGTTGTAGTGACTTTGTACCGAAACAAAGCGCTTGTAGCCCATCTTATCCGCGTAGGCATTGGCCTTGGCTAATTGCCAAGCAAAACAGTTGGCAATACCAATTTCACGGACCTTACCAGCCACAATAGCATCATTGAGGGTATCCATAACCTCCTCAATCGGCGTATTGTAGTCCCAGATATGGTAGATGTAAAGGTCAATGTAGTCCATGCCTAGATTCTCCAGACTCTGCTGGAGTGAACGCTCAATGTGAGCACGACCAGAGACGCCTCTTTCGATGTCTTCTTGTGTACGGGGTAGGAATTTTGTCGCAAGCACTACCTCTTCTCGTTTGGCAAAGTCGCGCAGCGCCCGGCCTACATAGCGTTCGCTAGAACCATTTTGATAGCCTAAGGCCGTGTCAAAAAAGGTAATGCCTGCTTCTAGGGCTTGCTTGATGATAGCACGGCTATCCTCTTCGTTTAAGGTCCAAGAATGGGGACCATCGGTAGCGTCGCCAAAGCCCATGCAGCCCAGACAAATCCGAGAGACCATGAGCTCACTTTGTCCTAAGCGTCGTTTTTCCATCTGCTTGTCCTCCTGATATTACTGTGCTGTTGGGTCAATGACCGCTTCCAGCGTCAATGCGCCTTCCACATAAGTTAGTTGGCATATGGCACAATTGCCAAAGCGAGCCCCCTCAGGTAAAACCGCATCAATATGAAGGATGAAGCCCCACATAGCAGCCCCATGGCTAACCGCTAGCAAGGTGTCACCATCGTTTGCCTGCTCCAAGACCTCAACCAATCCCTCATAGACGCGCTTACCAACCAAGCGAATATCCTCACCACCATAAGGAACCAACTGGTCTTCAAAAGACTTGGTCCCCGGACGATGAACAGGCAAGAGGCGTTCTCCTTGGCTTCAAAGGCACCAAAATCCATCTCCTTGATGGCTTTAAGGCGCTTAGGTTCCTGGCCTGACACGATTTCTGCCGTATCACTGGCTCTCTCTTGAGTCGATGAATAAACCTGATCAAAAGTGACTCCAGCATTTTCAAAGTAAGCCCTAGCCATGCCTGCTTGAGCGATTCCTAGCTCTGTCAAGGGCGAATCGTAAGCCCCCTGAACCCTGCCTTCGACATTGAGTCTCGTCTGGCCATGGCGCATCAAATACAGTGTTTTTGTCATTTAATATCTCCATAAGTTAATTCCAGGTCCTTAGGAACCCCGTGTTCTTGATCGTACAAGAACTCACCGGCCACAGGGTCGTAGATTGAGAATAACTCAAACTGATCTGCAGTCACTTCAAAGTCTAAAATAGCGCAGTTGCGCATTCTAACTTGCGGTGGATCAGCTAATACCCCTCGGTAAAACTGGGCAATGGCCCCACCGTGACTCACGACCAAAACTGTTTTCCCATCATTGTCTCCCACAATCTGTCGAATGGTATCTCCCATCCGCTGGCGCACAGCCAGAGACCCTTCTCCACCATAGGTCACAAAGTAATCCCCATAACCGATGTCTTTTTGCAAGGGCGGATTGAGAAACTCCTGCTGACCTTCAAAAGCGCCAAAATCAATCTCCTTGAGCCCTTTTAGGCGGGTGTAATCTGTCCGACCTGTTACCAACTCTGCGGTGTCACAAGCCCGCTCCTGGGTTGATGTGTAAATAGCATCAAAAGAGATGTTTTGCTGATCAAAATAAGCCTTGGCAGCAAGGGCCTGCTCAATCCCCAGGTCCGTCAAGGGCGAATCCGATGCTCCTTGAATCCTACCTTGGGCATTAAAACGCGTCTGTCCGTGCCGCATGAGATAGAGTTTTGTTGTCATAACGTTCCTTTCTATACAAAAACCAATAGAGGTTGGGCATGACGCCCAGCCTCCTTGTCTTATCCGTCTTTAATCATTCAAGATGTTGGCACCATTAGTTGCAATGACATCTTTATACCAGAAGAAGGAGTCCTTGCGTGAACGGTCAAAGCTACCATTGCCTTGGTCATCCGCATCCACATAGATAAAGCCATAACGCTTAGACATCTCACTGGTTGACGCTGACACCAAGTCGATACAACCCCATGGCGTGTAGCCCATCAGCTCCACACCATCCTCGATGGCTTCATACATCTGCTCGATGTGTTTTTCCAAGTAATCGATCCGGTAGCTGTCATGGATTGAACCGTCTTCCTCGACCTTATCCAAAGCGCCAAGCCCATTTTCCACGATGAAGAGCGGCACTTGGTAACGGTCGTAAAGCTTGTTAAGGGTCACACGCAGACCAACTGGGTCAATCTGCCAGCCCCAATCAGAAGCTTCTAGGTAAGGGTTCGATTCCCCTAACATCAAGTTTCCTGATGTTTTCTCACCAGAAGGATTAGCACGCGCAATGCTGGTCATGTAGTAAGAGAAGCTCATGAAGTCTACTGGGTATTGCTTGAGAATCGCTTCATCACCTGGCTCAAACTGGAGTTCGATATTGTTTTCTTTGAAGAAACGTTTCATGTAGCGAGGGTATTCCCCACGAACCTGCACATCTGAGTAGAAGAGGTTAGACTGGTCCTTCTTGATGGCTTCCATGATGTCATCTGGGTTACAGGTCGCAGGATAGCTTTCCATGCGGGCGAGCATCATCCCAACCTGGTTTTCAGGATCAATCTCATGGGCAACCTTAGTCGCCAGAGCTGACGCGATAAACTGATGGTGAACCGCTTGGTACATTTCATCCAAATGCAACTTGCCATCTTCAAAAAGAAGACCACCTGATAAGTAACCTGTCAAACCAAGAATGTTGATCTCATTAAAGGTCAACCAATATTTAACCTTGCCCTTGTAGCGGTTGAAAACAGTCTCAGCATAACGCACAAAGAAGTCGATCACTTTTCGGTTTTTCCAACCACCGTACTCAGTCACCAAATGGATTGGAAACTCATAGTGGGACAAGGTTACCAAAGGCTCGATACCGTATTTGTTGAGCTCATCAAACACCTTGTCGTAGAAGGCAAGTCCTTCTTCATTAGGCTCTAACTCATCCCCTTTAGGAAAAATCCGTGGCCAAGCAATAGAGAGACGGAAGGTCTTAAAGCCCATTTCTGCAAAGAGGGCGATATCTTCCTTATAACGGTGGTAGAAATCAGACCCCCAGCGTTTTGGATAGAGTCCTTCTGTATCTTCCATGGCAAACTTGAGTTTTTCAAGGGTCATGGGTGTTGTAAATTCACCACTCATGGACTTGCGTTCTTCTGGGGATACAGCACGCGATGTATCAGAAGTCGCGAAACCTCTGCCACCCTCACCAAAGCCACCTTCGTATTGGTTGGCGGCAGTCGCCCCACCCCACAAGAAACCGTCTGGAAATTGTTTTGTCATGATAATACCTCACTCATTATTTTTTTCATAACCATAGTATAGCATGGCTTGCGAAGGCTTTCCTGTGTTATTCTATGGAAAACTGGTATTATTCTAGGAAAAAAGTTCCCGTGAAGGAACTTTCATAATTCAACAACATTGACAACGCTTGAAATTTGATAACCGGCATAAGTTTCTAAGCCATCCAGAAAATCCGATAATGCTTGATTGTCCTCAAAGAATACTTCTAACAAATAGCAACCCGCTCCAGCTGTGCGATAATGAAAGCCAACTTGCGACTGATATTGTCCGATATAGGCTTGATAAGCTGCATGATTAGGCTCTTTAAGCGTAACTGTAACCACCACATGGACAGGGCAGCCAAATTGACTCCGGTCTATCTCAACCGTATAACTTTTTATGATGCCCCTGTCCTCTAACTTTTGAAGACGAGCCGAAACAGCAGGCGCCGTTAAATGAACTTGCTGAGCTAATTCGCTGACCCTGAGCCGACTATTCTCTTTTAATAATTTTATAATCTGCTTATCTGTCTGATCTAACATCCTATCTCTTTCTAAATGAAAGTTTTGAGGCCCAATGACTTTCAAAAAGCCCTGTTCCTTTTTCCAACACTAGTGTATCATAGACCTAGTATTTTTTGAAAGGAAACACTTATGAAATTCCAACACATTCGCCAATCTACTGCTCGTCTGACTTATGCAGGGAAAACTTTCTTGATTGACCCTTTCCTTGCACCAAAAGGGAGCTATCCTGCCTTTGAGGGTGCTGTTACAGGCAATACAGAAAACAACCCCTTAATCGACTTGCCCCTGTCTCTAGATGCAGTCATAGCAGGTATCGATGCCGTTATTGTGACCCATCTGCATGCCGACCATTGGGATACTGTTGCAGCTGAGACACTAGCCAAAGACCTGCCTCTCTTTGTTCAAAACGAGGCAGATGCTTCTATTGTTAGAGAAGCTGGTTTTACCGATGTCCGTGTCCTCAAAACAAACACGCTATTTGAAAACATTCATCTTCATAAGACAGATGGGGAACACGGGGAAAACCTCCACCTCTTACCAGATCCTTTACGAGACCTCATCGGATCCGTCTCAGGCGTGGTCTTTCAAGCAGACGGCGAAAAGACCCTCTACATCGCTGGCGATACCGTTTGGAACGAAAAAGTCCAAACAGCTATTGATACCTACCAGCCAGATGTGGTTGTGCTAAACGCTGGTGCCAACGCCCTCCTACCAACTGGTAAGATTGTGATGGATACGCAAGATGTACTAGCAGTGGCTCAGCATACAGACGCTGAGCTGGTAGCCGTCCATATGGAAGCTGTCAACCATTGGGTTCTCTCCCGCAAAGACTTGCGGGCTTTTGCTGAAAATGAGGGCTTCTCTAATCGTCTTCATATTCCAGCAGACGGTGAGGCTTACGAATTCTAAACTAAAACGGTCAGGCAGCTCTTTCTACCTGACCTGTTATTGGTTACCCCCAGAAAGCATCTTCGACATCTTGCTGGCTTGAAAAGAGCCAAACTTCACGGATCAACCCGTTCTCAATTCTAAAAAGATCAATTCCATTCATATCTAATTGCTGGTCATCGCGTTCCCCTAAGAAGGTGACATTAGCAGCGACCAGATTGGCATTGTCTGACACCCAGTTGACCAAAACCTTAAAAGTCCCATTGGTCACTGCTGAAAATTGAGCGAGATGTTGACCAAGTTTTTCTTTACCAACTATTGTGCCTGAAGTGCTGTGATTCCCAGGTTGATGCCAAATGATATCATCTGCCATGGTTGCAAAAACCGCTGGAAAATCTCCTTTCATTAGGGCCTCATTGTAAGCGTGAAAGACTGCAAGCGTTTTTTGTGACATACTGTTCTCCTTTATCTTTGTCAAATTGTCTTGTCAAAGACCTTGACTTATGCTACTATTTTATCAAGTAAAAACAGAAAAACAAGTACAAAATTTTCTGTTTCTTAGGAACAAAAATAGTTGCATTAACCAAAACTAAGGAGAAAAAATGAAACCATCTGTCTATGCCAAATGCCCCTTCGCCACCACACAGCGCATCCTAACCGGAAAATGGGCCATCGTGGTCCTATACCAACTCAGCACAGGGACCAAGCGATTCAACGAACTGCAACGCCTCTTGCCAGAAATCACCCAACCCGCCTTGACCCGACAGCTCCGACAACTGGAAAAAGATAAGCTGATCATTCGCACTGTCTACCCACAAATTCCACCCAAGGTTGAGTATAGCCTTAGTGAACAAGGGGAAAAATTTCAGGCAGTCCTTGACAGCATTGAAATCTTTGGTCAAGACTATATTCAAAATATCATACAGACAGAAGAATGATAAGAAATTGTGACTTTATGACACATAAAAATCCGATTATGCCAATCAAATGGGCATAATCGGATTTTGCTTATAGTACTTCCCCCAACCTCTCCAAGACTACTTGATAACCAGCCATGGTAAGGTGGACGCCATCTCTAGTGTAGTCGGGATTGAGGGTTTGGTCTGGCATGGTCAGTTGGCTGTGCATGTCGATATAGGTGATTCCTGTCAGGTTACGAAGGTAAAGATTGGCCACCTCTACCTCATCGGTCAAGGCCGGCCCCCACTGGATAGAATCTTGTCTCGGGTAAAGGCTTTGGAGGTAAATGTCGCATGTTGGAAGTTCTGCCTGAATAATATCCAGTAGCTCTCTGATCTCCTCAGCCAGGCTTTCTGGGGCCATGCCAAACATGAGGTCATTGGTCCCGATCAGCAAGACCAAGCGATTGGGCTTGAGGTCTAGGATAAGATCCTTAACATGGGCTTTTAAAAAAGCAATGCCTATCCCACGAATCCCTCTATTATAGACAGGGCCATTTACTGAAAGCTTTTGGTGCGGGAGAAACTCTGTCAAGGAATCTCCAGCTAGGACGAGACCATCGGTCTGGGCCTGCGGGTTGCGCTCTTGGTATTTGGCTAAGAGGACCTCTTGCTGCTCTTCTAGGCTTAATTGGCGAAAGGCCAGCTCTTCTTTCTGGCTAAATAACTTCCCCTCCGTCATCATGAATCTCTCCTTTTAAGAATTGCTCAATAATCGTTAACACACCATGCTCGTCATGGTTTGGTGCCACATGCTTAGCTGCCGCCTTGACGAAGTCCGGCGCGTTGTCCATGGCATAACTGTATTGAGCTAATTGTAACATTTCATAGTCGTTTCCGCCATCCCCAAAGGCCATGACCTCGCTGGTGGCGATGCCCCAGCGCGTCAACAACTGCTCCAAGCCCCAAGCCTTATGGACCCCTTGGGGCATAATGTCAACTGCCCCATATCCGCTCGTGGTTGCGATCAAACTGCCGGAAAAATGATGGTTAAAATCTGTCATGATGGCGTCACACTCTGCCTCTGGCAGAATCATGCCAAGCTTCATAATAGTGCCCTCTGGAAGCTGGCCAAAATCATCGATCTTGCGAATGCGGGACTGAAAAAGGGCCATCTGCTCTGGTGCAATCTTGCTAAAGGCATCAATCCCAAACTGGTCACTGACCATGTAGATGGCATCCTCGTAAGTGACAGTGATCCGGTAGTCCTCCCACTTGTCCTTAAAATAATCTAGAAAAGCAAGGGCATCACTGTGAGCAATGACTTTATGGGCAATGGGTTCATTCTGGTCGAGTACGTAGGCACCGTTTTCGGCGACATAGGACATGCGGTCCGTAAAGCCGTCAAAAATCATCTCAATCCGGTGCATGCTGTTGCCTGTTGCTGCGACAAATCGGATCCCTCTGCGGTCTAACGCATCTATCACCTTGCCAAATCTCTCTCTATCAATATTTCCTGATGCGTCCAACAAGGTCCCATCTAAATCACTTGCAATCACTTTAATCATGTCATACCTCCATTATCTCTTATTATTATAATCTTTTTTAAAGGGGATTTCTGACAAAATCCTATGAAAAACTGATATTATGGTATGATTTTGCTGATTGGCAGAGAAAAACAGCCCCTTCGAGGCTGTTTTTACCTGTCTTAATCCAAGTCTGTACCGTTTGAGGCGATAACTTTCTTGTACCAGTAGAAGGAATCTTTTGGTGTACGGTCCATTGTACCGTTACCTTCATCATCCATATCAACATAGATGAAGCCGTAGCGTTTCCGCATCTCACCGGTACCTGCTGAGACGATATCAATACAGCCCCAGGTGGTGTAAGCAATCAAGTCCACGCCGTTTGCAATGGCGTCTGCCATGGCCTTAACATGGGCACGGTGGTAGTCGATACGATAATCATCATGGATAGAGCCATCTTCTTCGACCGTGTCAAAGGCACCTAGGCCATTTTCCACGACCATGAGTGGTACTTCATAGCGATCGTAGATTTTTTCCAAGTAGTACTGCAGACCGGTCGGATCATGGGCCCAACCCCAATCAGAGTAGGTCAAGTAAGGGTTACGGACACCGGTTGAGAAGTTACCAGAAACCTTGTCGTCAGAATCGTGCGTGGTCACGTTGTTTGACATGTAATAAGAGAAGGTGTACATGTCCACAGTTCCTTTGCGGAGGTCTTCCAGGTCTTCTTCTGTAATGTCAAGCACCACATTATGCTCGTCCCAAAGGCGTTTAGCATAAGTTCCGTACTTCCCTTTGACTTGCACATCACCACAGTAGTAAATCCCACTTTCCCACTTGTGTTGGTTAGCAAGAATATCCGCTGGATCCGGAGTTGCTGGGTAGAAGGTAATCCCGCAGATCATGTTTCCAAACATAAAGTTAGGATTGATCTTCTTACCGACTTGAACCGCCTTGGCTGACGCAACAAATTGGTAATGGAGCTGTTGGTAGCCGGCTTGGTAATCAGCATCCGTCGCTTTGCCACCAAACATGTCAAGGAACATGGTTGTGTTGTTGATTTCGTTGAAGGTCAACCAGTATTTAACGAGGTCCTTGTACTCATTGAAAATCACTTCACAGTAGCGCACGTAGAAATCAACCAATTTACGGTTGTTCCAGCCATTGTAGTTTTCCTCTAGGGCAAGTGGTGTGTCAAAATGCCAGATAGACACCAAAGGCTCGATATTGTGCTTGCGGCACTCTTCAAAAACACTGCGGTAGAAATCAAGACCAGCTTGGTTAGGCTCCTTGTCATCACCATTTGGGAAAATCCGTGCCCACGAAATCGAGAGACGGAAAACAGAGTAACCCATTTCAGCAAAGAGAGCAATGTCTTCCTTGTAACGGTGGTAGAAATCAACTGCCTTGTGGTTTGGGTAGTATTCCGTGTCTAAAATAGCATACTTGGCCCCTTCAGGGATACGGGCATGGTGACCCATACCGCCTGCCTTACCAGGCTTGCCATCCTTGTCAATATAGGTGGTGTAACGCGGAGAGTTCACTGTCCCACCAGTCGTCACGTCTGTCTGCACCAGGCCACGGCCGTCAACGTTATAGGCACCCTCTGCTTGGTTGGCCGCAATCGCGCCACCCCAGAGGAAGTTTTCAGGAAATGTTTTTGTCATATTAGTCACCTTTTCTCTTACTTATACAAACTTTCACCGTTTGTCGCAATCACTTCTTTGTACCAGTCAAAGGACTTTTTCTTGTAGCGCGCCAAGCTACCTGTGCCATCGTCATTACGATCCACATAGATAAAGCCGTAACGCTTGCTCATTTGAGCGGTTGAAGCTGATACCAAGTCAATTGGACCCCAGGTGGTGTAGCCCATCAGCTCAACGCCATCTTGAAGGGCTTCCCCAACTTGCACCAAGTGCTTTTGCAGGTAATCAATGCGGTAGTCATCTTCAACAGTTGGTCCATTAGGACCATCCACTAAGACATCCTTAGCCCCCAGACCATTTTCCACGATAAAGAGTGGCAACTGGTAACGGTCATAGAATTTATTGAGGACTAAACGCAAGCCAACAGGGTCAATCTGCCAGCCCCACTCAGACTCCTCAAGGTAAGGATTGGTAATGCCACCCATAATGTTCCCGCGACCACTGTTGTAGTCTTCTGGGTTGTGGGCCTGAGCCACACTCATGTAATAAGAGAAGGAAATAAAATCAACCGTGTGGGTTAACAGTTCCTCATCACCGTCTGCGAACTGGATGGCAATGCCATTTTCCTTGAAGAAACGCTTGATGTAATTTGGATATTTCCCACGCGCATGAATATCTGAGAAAAGGTAGTTTTGGTTTTCAAATTCATGAGCTGCCAACTGATCCAAAGGATTTGAGGTCATCCCATAAGCAGGCATGGCCAGAACCATACACCCGATTTTAAAGTCGGGGTTGATGTCATGGGCAATTTTAGTTGCCAAGGCTGACGCTACCAACTCGTGGTGAACCGCTTGGTAAAGGTCTTGCTTAGAAAGCTTCTCATAAGGTGTCGCAATTCCACCGGACATGAAGGGTGCATGAAGCACTGAGTTAACTTCGTTAAAGGTCAACCAGTATTTCACCTTGTCCTTGTAACGCGTAAAGACCGTACGCACATAGCGCTCGTAAAAACCAATCAAGTCACGATTTGCCCAACCATTGTAGGCACGCGCCAGATGAAGAGGCGTTTCGTAGTGAGAGAGGGTCACCAAAGGCTCAATACCGTATTTGGCTAATTCGTCAAAGACCTTATCATAGAAGGCAAGGCCAGCTTCATTGGGCTCTAACTCGTCACCATTTGGGAAAATCCGTGACCAACCGATCGACAACCGGAAGGTCTTAAAGCCCATCTCCGCAAAGAGTGCAATGTCTTCCTTGTAGCGGTTATAAAAATCAATCCCAACCAACTTGAGGTTATCATCAGTCGGCCCCTCTGTGATCAAGGGATTGTGGTCACCAGGCTTAGCAGGAACCCCACCTTGAGGGGTAACATCCTGAACAGAAAGCCCCTTGCCATCTAAATTATAAGCCCCTTCGAACTGGTTCGCGGCAGTCGCCCCACCCCAGAGAAAATCCTTCGGAAATGTGTAAGTCATAGTAAACTCCTTTAGTTAAATTATTCTATTGCTCAATCTCTTAAATCAGATTGTTAGTTCAATCTGGTTGCCCTCAGCATCAAGAATACAAGATTCATAGTAGCCATCACCTGTCGTTCTTGGGCCGCTGACATGTTTAAAACCATCTTCTAAGAGTCGCTTCGTTAAACCATCAACGGCTTCCTTAGAGCCCAAACTAAAAGCCAAGTGAGCAAAGCCTAGCCGTGTTGATGTTTTGGGCAAATCAACTGTATCGTCACGTGTCATGATTTCAAGCCTCGCCCCATCGGAAAAGGTCAGAAAATAAGACTTAAAAGTGGTCTTGTGATTATGATAGAGCTGATTGCTTATCGCATCAAAATAGGTTTCAAAAAATAACCTAGCCCCCTCAAGATCGTCAACATAAAGAGCAAAATGCTCCAGCTTCATGAAACAACCTCCTTTATCAAATCATTCCATTTATAGTATATCCCTTTTCCATGACTTTTTCTTAGCTTATTCTCTTAAAAACTGATACTATAATAGTATCACAGGATACAAAGCCCGTTAAGAAAAGCGTAGGAAAATGGCGGTAAGTCAGAAATCTTCGATTTCGTCGACGCACCCCGGTCAGGACGACTAGGACTTTCGTAGATGTTTAATCAAGAAAGTTCAGACGTCTACGACCTCATGATCATTAGAAAATACTATCTCGTTAAAGTCTCGTTAAAGACCTTTAGCCTTTTAGCCCGTGTTCGACTACACAGGATACAAAGGGCGTTAAAAAATCCGTATAAAAATAGGAAAGAGACGACGAGTCTTGAGACTCTAGGAACTTTTTGAATTTTATCTAGCTTTTTAGGGCGAGTTCAACTATCACAGGATACAAAGGGCGTCAGCGAGCCAAGCAAAAACAGGAAGGCTGACAAAGAGCTCAAGTGTCTAACCAATCAACTCTTTTCAATCTTTAACAATGTCAAACTATTCCCTTTTATGATTATATAGGAGACTTCATGGCTGTTCAAGAAATGATTCAGGACTATCGTCAGTCGGTCCAACATAAAAACCGTTTATTACCCGTTACGGTCAAACACATCACCGTTCAAAATGGCATTCCCGATATTCTCTTTCATTGGCACCCTGAAATGGAATTGATCCTCGTACGTGAGGGTTCGGCTAATTTTCATATCGACTACGACCGATTTGTCAGCGAAAAAGATGATATTATCCTCATCAGGCCAAATGGTCTGCACTCCATCCACCCCATCCCTGGTCAAGACCATGTCACAGAAAATGTCATTGTCCATCTAGACTTTTTAGGAGCAGCGCAGATGGATCAGGCTAGCATTCAGATGCTGCAACCCCTGCAAAATGCACAATCTAAATTCATCATGCGCATCCAACCAAGTGACCTTGGTTATCAGGATCTACGAGACACTTTGGAACGAATCATAGAAACAGAAAGGCAAAAACCAGCCTTTTACGAATTGGAACTCAAGTCTCTGTTAACTCATTTTATCTTTGCGGTCTATCAATATGATTACGTTCGTCAAAAAATGACGGATGATGCCTATCGCAAAAACGAAAAAATTAGGGCTATTCTGGAATTTATCCATCATAATTACCAACGTCCCTTGACCATTGCTGAGTTGGCTCAGGAGACTAACTACAGCGAAACCCATTTTATGACCTTTTTTAAAAGCCAAACAGGAACTTCTGCCATGGATTTCATCATCCAGCTCCGCTTACATGCCGCTACACAGGAACTAAAACATTCGGTAAAACCTGTTTTACGCATCGCAGAGGAGGTTGGCTTTAATAACCTTTCCAACTTTAACCGTCAATTTCGCAAATACTATCACCAGACCCCAAGCCAATATCGAAAATCAAAACAAATCAAAAAATATTAAGAGTATTGAAGACAGTAATCGTTTATTCTAAAATTTTAAAAAGCGAACTTGATATCGTTTGTTCCAAGTTCGTTTTTTCTGAGAAAATTAAGATTTCATACTCATTTAACATCAAAATATGAATGCTGAAAGATAGGTTTGCTTGTTTGTTGTCAGCGATGATAAGCTAAACTGTTATCATCTCTTTGTTAATGGTTTGGAGAATTGGTTACAACTCAAACACTTGGAAAATTAGCATGCATCATCAGATTTTGATTTTATTTGAGTATCACTTAGTCCCTGTGTCCTTTGTTTGTAAAATTAGTTGATTTCCTTAAACTTCAAGAACGAGGGGCTCTTTTTAACAGAAAATCTAAATATTGCATGAACCTATTTCTAAGGTAATTTTCTGAAACAGCTTGATTTTTTCACTGAAAACGGTATAATAAGGCCAACTTCATTTTCAAAAAGGAGATACGAATGGATAAGAAAAAAGGTATTGTTATTGGACTTGCAGCAGTTGTTTTATTGACCTCCCTCTTTAGCTCTTCCCCTAAAAAGGCTGAAGTGGATGAAAGCAACTCTAATACTAGCCTCAACCAACTATTTGGATTTGCCAACACATTAACAGAAGAAATTGTCGAAGAAGGTGATGCTCTCAACCGTATCTTAGTCATTCCTGTTAAAGGAACGATTGGTGTTGACAATGGACAATATGTACACGAGCATATATTAGCGTCTATTGATAAAATCAAGGAAGATACTTCTATCAAAGCGGTTCTTTTTAGCATTGACTCTCCAGGTGGGGACGTTTACGCCACTCGAGAAGTTTATGATAGAATGAAGGAAGTTCAGGCTGAAGTGGATATTCCAGTTTATGCTTCCATGGGCCATACGGCAGCCAGTGGCGGCTACTATCTTGCCATGTTAGGCGAAAAAGTATTTGCCTCTGCTGAGACCGTAACAGGCTCCATCGGTGTACGAATGGGAGGGTATGAAATTTCAGAATTACTTGCTAAGTTAGGAATCAAATCACAGATTATTAAGTCAGGGGAAATGAAAGACATCATGTCTGACTCTCGTGAAATGACCGCAGAAGAGCGTCAAGTCCTTCAAACTTATGTGGATGAGTCCTTCCAACGCTTCGTAGATGTTGTGGTTGATGGTCGAGATATGTCTGAAGAGCAGGTTCGAAAATTGGCTGATGGCCGCATTTACAGTGGAGCCCAAGCTAAAGAAGTTGGCTTAATTGATGAATTCGGTTATGAAAAGGAGGCTTTACAAGCCCTTCGTGATGACTTCAATTTAGACAATGCTCAAGCCTTTACCTATACCACACCAGATTTAGGTTTCGGCAATCTCTTTCCAAGTTTCCTAGGACAATTAGGCCTCACCTCCCAAGAAACACCTGCTGACCAATTAGATAAAGTCATCGAAAAAATCGACTCACTTGATGACATGACACTAGAATACCGCATGCAAGGAGGGTTCTAATATGGAACAACTTCCTCTTAAAAAGTGGCCGAAACAAATTTTCGGCGGTTTTTGGATTCGGCTAGCTGCCTTTCTCATTGACAGCCTGTTGGTTAACGCCATTACTAAAATCTTACTCAATTTGTCTGTACACTATGTTGTCGCACCGGCCGATGCCAGAGGACAATGGTGGTACTCACTGATTAAACTCATCATTGTTTTAGCTTATTTTTCAGGAACCATGCTTTATTTCAAGGGCCAGACTGTTGGTAAATACCTGCTCAACTTAAAAGTTGTCAATTTTAAAACAGGCCAGTCAGATTTGCAAACCCTATTGGTTCGCGAATTGGCAGGACGGACTATTCTCCACTTTCTGCCAATCGTAGCAGTCACGCTAGTCTTTACACGGCATCGCCAACACCTTATGGACATGTTGTGTGATACCGTAGTGATTAATCTCAATCAGGTTGATTATTTTAAAAAAGCCCGTGAAGCTCAACTCATTTTACCGAGTGATGTAGCTGAACCTATTTCTATTAGTACCTCATTACCATAAGGAAGCCTATTCTCAATAGGAAACAGAGCATCAACTGCCATAACACTATTTTTAAAACTGAGTTCTTTACTCAGTTTTTTTGAATTCTTAGAATTTTTCCATAGATTTTAAAGCGTTATTATGATATAATTAGTTTAAATATTTAACGTTATTAGTTTTTTAATCATAAGTTCACAAAAGGGAGGTACCTTATGGTAAAAAAATCATTTTGGAAAAATGCGTTCTTTCCCCTCATGTCACTCGTTATATTTGCTACACTGTTCGCCAGTATGTTAACCGTTCGAAGTGGCCTGCCTGCTAAACCGTTGATCTCATTTTCATCCGGCCTTTTAGCTTATTCCATGATGCTTACAGTTACGTTTATGGCATCGCGTCCTCGATTTATCGAAAAACATATTGGATTGCCAAAAATGTATGAAATTCACGCACTAATGGCTGTTGTCCTTTGTGTCACTGGCTTACTTCACGTTATCCTACAATGGAATGGATTTGCCAATATGTTTAACATCATTGACCAATCTAATCTTTCAACCACTGGTTTTATCGCTGTTTTTTCACTCATTTTGGTTATGTTTACGGGAATCTTCTCACTGTCAGGCGTGTTTGTCAATCACAATGCTAAACTCCGCGCTTTTAAAAACAAGCAAAACCGAGAAGTCAGTCTCTGGATTCACCGCCTCGCTATTGTGGCAATCATTGCGATTTACCTGCATATCTTCCTATTGGGCTTTGGTGGAATTTTCCAGTGGCTGATAACCGCATACACTGTCCTTTTTTTGGGATACTACGCCTACTGGAAATGGTCAATTGCGAGCAGTGATAAGTATACCGTTTCGGTGATAGAACGCCTTCGTCATGATGTGTGGCGTCTCGTTTTAACTCCTAAAAATGGAAAGACAAAACACTATCGTCCTGGTGATTATCTCTTTGTCCGAATGCTTGATAACGCATTAACTCGGGAAGGTCATCCATTTTCAACGACCAGTGCCAATACGGATCAAAACATGGAATTCATGATTAAAGAAGATGGTGACTGGACAGGACAGCTTGATAAAGTAACCGTCGGTAATGCCGTTACTTTAGAAGGACCGCATGGCAATTACTTTCCTGAGCAGCTAGACTCAGAACCAGTGGACTCTAAACCATTTGTTCTCTTATCTGGTGGCATCGGTGTAACACCAAACTTAAGTATTGCCCGACATGAGCTCGCTCATAATACACAAAGAGAAATCCACTTTGTCTGGGGACTTGCTATTGAGAAAGATATCTTCCTCTTACAGGAGTTAGAAGAAATCAAAGCTAAAAACCCAAATTTCTCCTATCACCTTATTTTTTCTAATGAAACTGTTGAAGGTTACGATCAAGGCTTTATCACTAGTGACTATCTCGCTAAAATCGGAGCCGATCTCTTCCAAACAGCAGAATTCTTTGTTTGTGGGCCACCTCCTATGTTAGCAGCTGCTCAAGAAATGCTAGCTAAAGAAAAAGTGGATCCTGAACGCATTCATATTGATGAATTTGGTTTTTAAAAGAAATCTTTCACCATTAATCATGCTGATACTAAAGAGAACGAAATAGGCTGGACTTAGCGTCCAGCCTATTTTAGTACAGTTCTTGATTTTTATATGGATTATCTTATGCGCCATCAGGAGAGAACAAGAGACTCCATTCTTGGTATATGGCTCATTTGACCACTTTCAGTCGCTATTCCCAATAAAGCCCCATGAAATCATTCATTTCAGTGTAGGCTGTATCAATGCGTGCTTGTGTTTCACTATCTAGCAAGTCACGGTGTTTTCCGCCTGCAATAAAATCTTCCAATATCAGCGTCTGGTAGTTATATAAAGTATACCCTTCTGGGGAGTAACGCCCATTAGGCGTGCGTTGCACCCATGTTGGATGCGCCTTAGCCGTTTTAATGACTGTAGTATCTCCGGTTTTTTCAAAGACCACGTCCATCAATACCCCACGTTCTGTCCACTGGTAGTTGGCAACACCTTCCATGGTTTCCATACGTTGATTGGAGATAAAATTTCCCATTGAATAAATAATGAGTTTTTGTTGGCCGTCTTTCTCAACTGTTTCAGAAGGTTCTGCTACGTGTGGATGCCCGCCAAAGACCACATCAGCACCCCAATCAATCATTTTGTGGTAAAGAGTAATCTGCTCTTGGGTCGGTTCTAGGCTATACTCAATACCCATCTGAGGCATAATAATCGTCACATCTGCTGCTTGTTCGGCAGCTTCTATTTCTTTTTGCATCTGAACCTCATCCAAGTTGGACAAATAATTTGCCTGTTCTTCAACGGATAGATTAGCCTCCATGCCATTAAATCCATAGGCATAGGCCAGAATCGCAATTTTGATGCCATTGACTTCTTTGATTAATGGCGGAGCAGTTGAACGATTGCCTTCTGGATAGACACCCACCGTGTCGATTCCAGCATCTTCAAAAGCCTTGGCTGTTGACAGCAAGCCAGAAAGATAAGAGTCTAAAATATGATTGTGCGCCAAATCCATGACATCATAACCCGCATTCTTAATTGCGTCAACGACCTCTTTAGGCGCATTAAAAAGGGGATATCCAGCTAAAGGGAGCTCTGGGGCAATCGTTCCTTCAAAATCTCCAATAACCAGATCCGCTTGATCAAACCAAGGTTTTACATATTCAAAATTCAGATTGAAATCGTAAGTTCCGTCATCCTGAAGGGCAGACATATAGATGATATCATGGTACAGCAAATCCCCATGAGCCATGACCCGGGCTGTCGTTTTCTCACGCATCTCATCCTCTTCTGTTGTATCGCTTGAGACAGTCAAAGCCCCTCTAAAAACGACCTCGTCTTGTTGCCATTGGTGAAATAAAAAAGTGAATCCCACTAATAAAAAGGCCAGAAGGGCTACTAACATCGAGAAGGTTTTAGAATTAACTAAAGACTTTTGAGATTTTTTCTGACGTGACATAGGCTGTCTCCTTAGTTTAGTAACCTTATTGTAACAAATTTTACAAAAAAGGTCACTTTGGAATAAAAGGCTTACAAAATTTGCCAAATTAATCATACTCAGCTAACTGATCAAGTGCTTCTGGTAGTTCTTTTCCCTTTTTCACTAATAGGGCCTAAAGTTTTACCTTACCAGTCTTCCTTAAATAAACTTCCTCAACGAAAACAAAAGGAATGGGACAAATAGAGTTTTCCCATTCCTTTATTTTTTCTTTTATTGCTTTAAAAAGTTGACGCGTTCCTTAGTATTGGAAATCAGACTGATCAAGCGGTCCACTGAACCAGCGGCCATTCAACACTTGTTCGTTTAAGATTTTCTTCTGCTCAGCAGAAAGACTACCATCAGCTTCCATTTTCGCAATAACGTCTTCAGCAGTCTCGCTATCAGTCGTCATTTCAAGCTTAGCCACAGACTTATCCGCATCTAATAGGAGAACTTCTTGATTAGCTGCTGTCCAGACAGCCCAGTCTTTGCCGGGTTTTCCGGTAGCAATAAAGTCTTTGAGATGCCCTTTAAAGGCAGTTGCTAGAGCAGCTTGCCCATCGTTATAAAACTCCTCACCGATTAAGCTTGTGTAGTTAGACGGTGTTTGGAGGAAAGGTTCAAAGACACCATGGTAGGCTGATAACCCATTAGCAAGACTTGGTGTCACTTCAGCATTTGCTCCATAAGCAATCTCACCAACATAGATTTCTGATTGGTAGTTACCGTCTAAGATACGGGCACTTTCAACACCGTTAGAGAGACGATAGAAGTCACCACCATAGTTGCGAGCATAGAGAAACTCAGCCATCTTGTCCTCATCTTTGGCAAGGTTACCGCTAGTAAAGTCTTCCATGAAGTACTTGTCAAAGGCAGCAAAAAGAGAGAATTCACTGGTGCCTGTCACTAACATCAATGGCACATCGTTAAAGGTTGCCCCGTCAAAACCATCTTTTGGCAAGACATGCCCATCTTTATAGAGGTGCGGGAAGACAGACATGCGGATGCTAGCATTGCCCATCAATGGAGCCAATCGGCCAGCCTCTAAGCCATGGAGATAGTCAGCCACTTCTTTAGCATCTGTAAGCAACCAAGCCACTGCGTCTTCCTCAGTATCCTTGACCTTATCTTCAACCACTAATGGCGCAAACGCTTTAGCGAAGATTTCTTGGCTCTCCGCTTCATCTGCTAGAGTAATCCCACCACTGAAGGAAATCGCCTTGTCATATTTATCCTTAAACAGAGGCGAAATTAAGGTTGCCATCACATCACGACCACCTGCTGAGAAACCAGCCAGGGTTACATTGTCAGCATCACCACCGAAGGTTTCAATGTTTTCCTTAACCCAATCCAGACCAGCTGCCAAGTCAAGTAAGGTATAGTTACCTGAGTTTTTCTCATCCGTACCTGTCTTAAGGGCTGGCAGTGGGTTAAACCCAAGCGCACCCAAGCGATAGTTGAGGGATACATAGACCGCATTGACATCATTGACAAAGGTATTCCCTTTGATTTCCTGGGCTGTTCCTGTTTGGTTGTTGCCTCCGTGAACAAAGACAATAACTGGCAGGTCTTTGGCATCAGTATCTGGGCGAACGATATCTAAGTTAAGTGCATCTTCGACCCCGATTTGTTCCCCATTTGAGAGTTGAAGAGCTGGCTCACCCGCTTTTGTAGCATCAAAAGTCTCCTTCCAAGCCTCAACAGGCTCTGGAGCCGTCCAGCGGTCCGTCACCTGAGCATAGGGAACACCAAGCCACTCGATGACTTTGTTTTCTTCATCTTTTTGCCCTTTCACAGGCCCACTCTTAACCGTCTGTTCCACCTCTTGGTTAAAGGCATTGCCATGATCTGTCGTCTGATCTGTCGTCGCACAACCTGCTAGAGCTAAAGTAGCTATCCCTAGAACGGCTGTCCATTTGCTTAAAAATTTTTTCATCTTAATCTCCTATTTGCTTTGCGCATTCATCCATTCGAAGATGTTGCTATGGGACGCTTGACTGTTGCCACCGTATCTCGCATTGCTTGGTTGGTATGCTGAAGCCATATCTGAAACAGCTTTTACAGCTTCCGGGTCCTGAACACCAGTCACTTGGTCATTGAAGAAGTAAATCCAAGACCAGTGGCCCATGTATTGGTTTTCAGGGATATCTTTGCCTTGAACGGTTTCATAGTAAGATAACCAAGCGTTGTCTGCGCCAGCTTTCAAAAGCGCCTGATAAGTTGGTAAGACATAGCGATCTGGTAGGACGACTTCATCGTCTGCTGACATGACAAACCAAATTGGCAAGTTTTTCAACGTCGCTAATTTCTCTTCTGTGACAAAGATTTGCCCATTTGGAATAAAGCTAGCTGTTGTCCCGTCACTCGCTTCTTCCTTAGCGTAGGTTCCGTCTGGGTTTCGCTGGTAATCATAAAAGGAGTAGGCTTCTGCTAATGGGTAAGCCGCTGCAAAATAGTCTGGGTACTCAATCGCCATGTTCATGGTCATGTAACCACCGTTTGAGCAACCGCCCAGATAGATACGATTAGTGTCCACATCTGGATTGCTAGCCACATAGGCCTCAATCGCTGCCATCAGGGCTTCTGTGTAACGGGATTTTCCAGCCCCAGCGCCATTAGTACCATCTCCCTCATCCATCCAGTAGGTCGGTGTTTGAACGGCCAGCACATAGGCACCTTTTTCCGCCTCATCACCTGTCGCACTGTAGTAGCTCTGGATATCATCTCTGGTTAGAGCAGTCACTTCATTGCCTAAGAGGGTGATGTCAATGTCTGTACCGCCTTCTCCCTGGCCATGGAGCCAAATGACCAATGGGCTCTTAGCTGCCGTTTCTTTCAAATGCTCTGGCTCATAGGCAGCATACTGGAGAGTCACTTCTTCTGAGTTTCCTGTCAGCGGATTATTGTAATGCCCTTGGTGTTGCCCACGCACATTAAAGGCATCAGTGTCGTTCATGATCCGCTTGTTAATAGCGTCGGTACTGTAATCAAGGACCTTTCCAGCAACCGTGAGTCCTGATATCTCGACAGGGTATTCTGTAACCCATTCGTTCATCATAGTGCCTAAATTAAAGTTGAAGGGCGACGCATTATCTGGAGACGCAAATGCATAGGTCACCTCTAAGTCCAAAGCAACGTATTTACTAGAGCCATCAACCTTTTGCCCCTTTTCATCTGACAGATACGCTGATGTTACCTTGCGGTCTACTCCCAAGGTTTTAACCGAAATGTCATCTGCAGTCATATCGGATACCTCTTGATCAAGCTCGACTACCAGAGCGGAAACAGAGGGGCCCCATTCGTAGCCTGATACTTCGATTTTAGCATCTTTTATGGTCGCTTTACTGGTCTCTTTTTTACTGGCCTGACTACAAGCCACTAGCCCTAAAATGGCTGTCGCAGCTAATAGGTATTTCAACGTCTTTTTCATACAAACCTCCAGTTATTAGTAATCGCTTACATTTTATAGCAAGAAAAAAGGTAAGCCGTTTCCGGCATACCTTTATAAAGTTGTTATTTCACTATTTCTAGCAAGTCATGTCCAGCTTGAACTGCCCCTGCCGTTGTCGCAGTCACGCTAGCAAAGTCTGCTGTGTTAGTTACAATAATTGGTGTGGTTACAGGGAAACCTGCCGCCTTGATCGCTTCGATATCAAATGATACAAGTGGCTGACCAAGTGTGACACGATCACCTTGTTTCACATGGGCTGTGAAGCCTTTTCCATCCAATTCAACAGTATCCATACCGATGTGGATCAAAAGTTCCGCACCGTTATCTAATTGAAGACCAATCGCATGGTTGGTTGGGAAAAGAAGACTGACTGTTGCATTAGCTGGTGCAAGCACTTCGCCGACACTTGGCTCAACCGCAACACCTTGACCCATAGCACCCGATGAGAAGACAGGGTCTTTCACATCAGCAAGAGCTACCACATCACCAGTCAATGGGCTTGCCAAGATCGGTGATACTTCAGTTGTTGTAGAAGCTTCCACAGCTGCTACTGGAGCAACTGCTTCAGCACTAGGCTTTTTTACAGGAGCCTCCGCTGGAGCTTCTCCATAAAGAGTTGGAACTGGAACAAGCATTTGGATAGCAAACGATGCCACGATAGCTACTACCGTAAATCCAATCATAATCCACATCGGAGTTAATCCTTTTTCTGGACTTACATAACCAGGGTACATAAAGACACCAAGTGCCCCCATTGCATGGTTCTTAATATCAAAGAATGACAACCCTGCACCAATTAAAGCAGAAACCACACATGAGATATAGAATGGGGTTTTCATGGGAAGCGTTACACCATAGATAGCTGGCTCTGTTACACCGAAGATTGATGAAATCAAGGCTGGCGCAGAAATCGTTTTAACCTTTTGTTCTTTAGTCTTAAGCATGATTGCAGCAAGGACACCCGTTTGTGTAAAGTTTGGCAATGCAGCTGCTACTAAGATGTTTGACCATCCGTTTTGAGAGAATTGAAGAATAGCCAGTGGAACAAGTGCCCAGTGAAGACCGAACATAACCATAACTTGCCACAAACCACCAAGAAGCAATCCATAAAGAAGTGGACTAAAGTTCATGACCGCTGTAAATGCGAGTGACAACATATCTGAAATAAAGTTTGCTATCGGTCCAACAACCAAGAATGTCAATGGAACTGTCACTAAGATTGTTACAAAAGGTACTACAAAAAGTTTTACAACATCCGGGGTGACCTTACGGATATTCTTTTCAATAAGAGATCCAATCCAAATAGCAAGAATTACAGGCATTACAGTTTGAAGGTAGCTACCTGATGCAGGAAGTGCAAATGGAATACCAAATACATTGGCCAAACCACCTTCTTTTAAGGCTGTTACAATTTCTGGCAAACCAGGGTATACTAGAGCAGCTGCGATCGCCAACGCTGTAAATTCATTCATCTTGAATTTACGGGCAGATGTCAAAGCAATCATCAATGGCAGGAACTGGAAGAAGCCATCTCCAGCAGCATTTAAAATAGCATAGATAGCACTATTTGCGGAGTTCCAACCAAGTGTCGCCCCAAGAATTGCAACGATACCCTTAACAATACCGGCAGCTGCCAATGGCCCGAGGAAAGGTTGGAAGATACCAGAAACCAAGGCTACAAAGCGGTCAAAAAGGTTACCTTGTGGTGCATCACCTTCATCGATGTCAAGGCTACCGCCACCCGCAAGTCCTGCTTCTTTAACCACTTCAGCATAAACATCTGGTACATGGTTACCAATAACCACTTGGTATTGACCACCCGCTTTAACAACGGTCACCACACCGTCGCGTTGCTTTAGGTAGTCTGTGTCAGCTTTGCCTTCGTCCTTCAAGGTGAAACGTAAACGTGTCACACAGTGTTTCAAGTCAGAAATGTTTTCTTTGCCCCCAACGTGAGCAATAATATCTTGTGCTAATTCAGTATATTTAGCCATGAGATACTCCCCTTAAATTTTTTTAATGGCTGATCATTGTTCTCTTCTGGTACCTGTCCGAGAAACAAAAGAAAAACCTAAATAAATATCAAACAATAGACCTTCTGAGAATGCTCAAAAAGTGGGTATTATTTCACATTTACTTAGGTTTTGCCTGCATGACCAGTAACAATCCATGAACTTATTCTAACACATTTCAAAAATAATGCAAGCGTTTTTAAAAAAATTTTTTAAAATGGCAAACGGTGCCTTTTTCCCGATAATTTGTTAGACTATTAGTTAGTTAGATAAATTCAAAAATGATCTTTGTCAAAGGAGTAAATCATCCATGAAAAAAATCACTTCTATCATCTGTTTAATGATGTCAGTCTTTCTAATGAGTGCCTGTCAGAAAGAAACCAAAACGGCTAGGGAGACTGAAACTGCTATGACCACTGACACTATTGATTGGTCCAAAGCAGGTCCAGATGCCAGAGAAAATCATATCACCTTTAACCAGGTCATTCAAGATGTTGAAAATGGTGCGGTTTTTTATGACGTTCGCTCAAATGAAGAATTTACCAAGCAAAATTTTGGCCTGACTACCAATTTTCCCATTACTGAGTTAGAGGCTGGCAACTTGCCTGACCTCCCTAAAGATCAGAAAATCTATGTGCATTGTCAGCTTGGCATTCGGTCTGCAGCAGCTACTAAGATCCTTCGAGATGCCGGTTACACCGCAGTCTATGATTTGGGAGGTCTTGCCCAGGTCGAAGCCATTGGAGGTCAGCTGTCTTCTCCTTAAATAAATGAAACTTCAACAATGGTGGCTCAAGTAGACCCACCCGACATAAAACTCCGTTTTCTTCATTGAAAACCTAACCTGCTAAAAAGGACTATTTAAATGATTGAACTTGTTGCATCTGATATGGATGGTACGCTTTTATCCGACCATGTTTCCATCCCCCCTGACAACATTGCAGCTATTAAAGCATTAGCCAAACAGGATATCCCCTTCCTGGTCTGTACAGGCCGAAATTTACAAATGGCCCAAGTTGCACTTGAGCCCTACAATATCATTTGTCCTAAGATATTATTAAACGGTGCCATTGTTTATGATGTTAATGACCAAATTTTAGAACGATCTGAGATTTCCAAAGACAATGCTCTGATCCTGCTCCAAAAAGCGACTGAGCTTGGATTGTGTGCTGAACTAATCACTGAAGAAGCAGTCTACATTAGTGAGCGTCAAGCGCGCCTAAAAGTTTTTAAGACAGATCTTTTAAACGAAAAACCTCACCTTTCAAGTGCTGAACTTGAAAAAGAAATTTTAGATATCGATGCCAAATTAATGGCGATAGAGGTTAGCTCATTTGACGATATTCTTAATGATCCTAATCAGCATGCTCTTAAAATTAGCCTCATGGATTCTGCTGGCCCTGAAGTTTTTGCCCCAATCATCACTTATATTAATGAACACTTGCAATCTCTTACCGTCTCTTCTTCAGGTCGTTCTAACATAGAAATTACTCATAAAGAAGCTCAAAAAGGCCTGGCCTTAGCGCGTTATGCTTCAAGAGTTGGCATTAATTTAAACAACAGCATCGCATTTGGAGACAATTTTAATGACGTCAGCATGCTTGAAACGGTCGGCCATAGTTTTGCCATGGCAAATGCCGAACCAGAAATTAAGGCCCTTGCTCGCTATCAAACAGTGGCTAACACTGAAGCTGGAGTTGCTAGAGGGCTAGCTCAGCTCATTTCCCTATAGACATTACCATCGGAATAACCCAAGAGGCCAAGGCATCTGCCTTGACCTCTACTGCATATTCAGTTGTATTTAAGCCGAATCGATGAACGATAGACTAAACTATACTTTAACCTTGTTGATATCAAACATCTAAGGTTTTTCTAGATTAAACATTCTTTCATGGTAGCTTATCTACAAATCTCACAATTGTCTTTCGCTATTCTTATCAGAATCTCACGCTATGTGTAGATGCTACTCGCTATTGGCTATAATTCTTATCTTGATTAATATTGTTACCTCCGTGACAGACTCTGTCGTCTGTTCCTTTTGGTAAAATGCCTGCGCATTTAACTTATAAATCTAGATTATGCTTTAAAACGTAGCGATAAACAATAGAGTTACTTTCCATTAAGCATAAGGTAAACACCCTATCACTAAATGTAAATCTCAGTTGTCACCGTTCTTGTACCGACTCATATTCATCTTAAGCATATACATACCTCCAATAAATATTTTGTGCGATGTGAAGAGCCTCTGTCATTCGAGAATCGTCATCCTCTCCTCACCAAGTCTCTCCATAAGTGATATAAAATTGCCTAGGCCAGATAATCTTATCGTGTACTTGAATAAGGTTATCTTCTTTATGGTTTAATTATATCGCAAACGCTTACAAAAGTCAAGGTTTTGCTCTTTACTTTTTAAATTTTATTCAACAAAAGCTAAAAAAGTCGTCAAAACGGCTTTTCTTAGTCCATATAATGCAATTTCCCGCGGAAGTCTTCAATTGAGTCGTAACCTTTTTCAGCCATGATTGCCTTGAGTTCTGCTGTCACGCGCTCAAAGATTCCCACACCTTCTTTTTGCAACTGGGTTCCAATCTGGACCATGCTGGCACCGCAAAGGATGTGTTCAAAGGCATCACGACCTGTCAGAACACCCCCTGTTCCGATAATCTGGATCTCTGGTTTTAGTCTTTGATAGAAAGCATGGACATTGGCAAGGGCAGTTGGTTTAATATACTGACCACCTAAACCACCAAATCCTTGCTTGGGTTTGATGGCTACTGTCTCATCTTCAATATAGAGCCCATTTCCAATGGAGTTAACGCAGTTGACAAAGGTCAAGGGGAATTTATTGAAGACTGCTGCTGCCTGGTCAAAATGCACAATATCAAAATAAGGGGGAAGCTTCACACCCAGAGGTTTTGTAAAATAAGTGAATACTTCTGTAAGTAGGTTTTCTGTTGTTTCAAAATCATAGGCAATTTGTGGCTTGCCTGGAACGTTAGGACAAGAAAGATTAAGCTCAACAAGGCCTCGATAAGCAGATGCCTCTACTTTTTTTAGAATAGTATGCGTCTCATCTGGTGATAGTCCTACTAAAGATAAGAAAAACGTTTCTTCTGGAGATGAGGCTTGCAACTCTAAAAGGTAGTCCAGATAGTAGTCCAAACCTTGGTTGGGCAAGCCCATGGAATTGATTGATCCTAGAGGAACCTCATGGTAACGAGGCTCTGGATTACCTGCTCTAGATTCCAATGTTGCTGTCTTAGTGACAAAGGTCCCTGCTGCAGAGTGACGGACTGCTTCAAGTTCTTCTCGTGTCATGCAATAGACACCTGCTGCGTTCATGAGAACATTTTTAAACTGAAAATTCCCGATACGAGATGCTGTTGAAACCATAGTCCCTCCAAGAGTTGTTTTTCTTTTTAGTATACCATAAGATTTCAACTTTAGTTGATAGGAACCAGGTATAGCTTTACTTCTCAATCGGCAACTTCATTTTAGAACTTTCATCTGAAAAAATATTAGGTAATTTTCTGAAAATTCCAACTTTCTGATTGACAGATAAAGTTTTGATGTGATATAATTTACCATCAAATGAATTAAGGAGACTACAAATGACAGCAGCAAAAACATACATTGACCAAGCCTTTGAGACTGTTAAAGCGCGTAACCCCCACGAAACTGAATTTCTCCAAGCTGTGCAAGAACTTTTTGATACTCTAGAGCCTGTTTTTGAAAAACATCCAGAATATATCGAAGAAAATATTTTGGAACGCATTGTTGAACCTGAACGCGTGATTTCTTTCCGTGTTCCTTGGACTGACAAAGACGGTAAGGTGCAGGTCAACCGTGGCTACCGTGTACAGTTCAATTCAGCTGTTGGTCCCTATAAAGGCGGCCTTCGCTTCCACCCGACGGTTAACCAGTCTATTTTAAAATTCCTCGGGTTTGAGCAAATTTACAAGAACGTCTTGACTGGCCTACCTATCGGTGGTGGTAAAGGGGGATCAGACTTTGATCCCAAAGGCAAAACAGACCGTGAAGTGATGAGCTTTGTCCAAAGCTTTATGACGGAATTGCAAAAACACATCGGTCCTTCGCTTGATGTACCAGCTGGTGATATCGGCGTTGGTGGCCGTGAAATTGGTTATATGTTTGGTCAATACAAACGTCTCAACCAATTTGATGCAGGTGTCCTAACTGGAAAACCACTTGCTTTTGGCGGCTCCTTGATTCGTCCAGAAGCAACAGGTTATGGTTTGGTATACTTCACTGATGAGATGCTAAAAGCCAATGGCAAATCCTTTAAGGATCAAACTGTCTTGATTTCTGGTTCTGGCAATGTTGCCCAGTTCGCCGTTCAAAAAGCAACTGAGCTCGGGGCAAAAGTGATCTCTGTATCAGATTCTGATGGTTACATTATCGATGAAACAGGTATCGATTTCGATCTTTTAGTCGACATTAAAGAAAAACGTCGTGCTCGCTTGACCGAATATGCCGCTGAAAAAGCCAGCGCTAAATACTTTGAAGGTTCTGTTTGGAACTATGAGGGTCCTGCCGATATCGCTCTCCCATGTGCCACTCAAAATGAGATTGATGGGGATAAAGCCAAACGCTTAGTCGCTAATGGGGTATACGCCGTCGCTGAAGGAGCTAACATGCCTTCTGACCTTGCTGCTATTACTGCCTACCGTGAGAATGGTGTCCTCTATGGTCCTGCCAAAGCAGCTAATGCTGGTGGTGTTGCTGTCTCTGCGCTCGAAATGAGCCAAAACAGCCAACGCTTGTCTTGGACGACTGAAGAAGTCGATGCTCGCCTTAAAGATATCATGACCAACATTTTTGCTACGGCAAAAGATACGGCTGAAACGTACGATTTAGGAATTGATTATTTAGCTGGAGCTAACATCGCGGCCTTTGAAAAAGTAGCCGATGCCATGATCGCACAAGGAATTGTTTAATTTTTGTTACAAGTGAAAGTCTTCTGATAATACGGGAGACTTTTTTTATACCTAATTGTTAAGAAGTGTTATATTTTTCATTAAAAAAAGAGCAAAACGAAATATTTTTGCTCTTTTTTTCTTTTATAATAGGTGTTACGGTATTATGAAGCTATTAAACAGTTCATACAAATAACAAAGGAGATGGTTAGATAATCATGACTCAAAGAACCAAAAAACACCTTAGCCAAGCAGGATTAGCCATTGTTGCTGCCACTGCTGTCAACACCCTCGGAACGGCTTCTGCTGAAGCAGCCAGCCATACTGTTCAAGCTGGAGAATCTTTCTACAGCATTGCAACCGCTTATGGTATGGATACCACTCAATTGGCAAGCAATAATGGAAAATCAATCTACGATGTTATCAATCCAGGTGATGTTCTACAGGTCAATGACCCAGCTCCAGTGACGCCTGCATCAAGTCCCCATACTGTTCAATTTGGTGAATCTTTTTACAGTATTGCTGGCTTGTATGGTATGGATCCTTTCCAACTAGCTGCCAACAACGGAAAATCAATTTACGATATCATCAATCCGGGCGATGTCTTGCAGGTTCAAGCAAGCTCAGTTGCTCTGCCTCAAACGCAATCTTATACTACCTCTAGTACCTCAGATCCCTATGGTACACAGGATGTTGAAGGTGTAGTCCTCAATACTCCAACCGATCATGGGAATTCCTTTCCTATTGGTCAATGCACTTGGGCTGTTAAAGAATTAGCGCCTTGGGTTAATAATTGGTGGGGGAATGCCAAAGATTGGGATGAAAATGCGATTGCCCTTAATGGCTATTCCGTTGGTGTGACGCCTGCAGTCGGCGCTATTGCTGTTTGGGATGGTGGAGATTTCGGCCATGTTGCCTATGTCACTTCTGTCGCATCCGACACTAGTATTCAAGTTCTAGAATCCAATTATATGGGGCAAAAACAAATTGCCAACTACCGTGGCTGGTTTGATCCTACCACCGCCCAAGGACGTGTCACTTATATCTACCCGTGGTAATTCATTGCGTGTTGATTTAACTCTTAAAAAGATGGACTTATCCATTACCTCGAGCCATGAAAACAGCAGCAATACCCTAAAGTTAATACTAAAAAAGTTTGAGACAGATGTCCTGTCCCAAACTTTTTTATGATTTATTAGAAAATACCTATGATAAATTTCCTTTCATTCACGAAGCCTTGACATTGGGCACACCCTCTTACTCGACCTAATCTTTTACCCCAAGTCGCCTTAAAGCATTAAATGCAGAGATATCGAATCAGTAGCCTCTTTATAGGATTTGCAGAGGTGTTCGGGAGAAATTGCAGCCCCATCTCTTTCAACATCCTTTATTTCCAGGTATAAGGTTGTTGGATAAATTCAATCCCTTCATCCCTGAGGGCTTCTTGGTAGCGCCGGTATACCGCTTGGTGTGTGGCAGATTGTTTCCCATTTTCAACAAAAAGATGAATTCTTAGGACTGTCTGTCCATTTACTGCAACCTGGGGTCCAAAGATTGTTGGAGCTTGTTTAATCACTGGCATCTCAGCCACCAACTCCTTATTGACCTCTTCGATGATCTGGTATACTTTTTCAAGGTTAACCGTGACTGCTAAAGGCAGGTCCACCTGAACCCGCATATCCCCTCTCGACAGATTGCTAACGACAAGGATATTGCGATTGGGGATAAAATGAAGGGTCCCATCGAAATCCCTAATTTGTGTTGTCCGAATGCCGACACTGTAGACATGACCGGATAATTTGATGGCTCCATTTGTTAAAATAACGGAGTCTCCGACATCAAATTGGCGTTCCAAAAGGATAAAGAAACCATTGACCAAGTCCGAAAGAAACCCTTGAGCTCCTAATCCTATGGCCACGCCTGCTATACCAGCACCCGCTAAAAGAGAAGACACAGGCAAACCCAAAATACTTAAAATGGCATAAATCAAAAAAAAGTAAAGGACATAGTTAAGGGTGTTTTCAATTAAGCGCGTCAAAGTATGTTGCCGGTTATTGTCGTGAGTTAATTTTAAAGATGGCGAGATAACCCTTTGAACGATAAATTGGATCAGTATTTTAAGAATAAAAAATCCTATGATTAGCAAAACCAAAGAAATGATTTTACTGATAACTGCTGTTATCAAGGTTTCCCCATCAAATTGGGTAAAGTAATTTTGAATCACTGTTGACATAATGCTCCCTTCCTGATGGTTACCATTATATCAAAAACTCTCACAAGCTCCTACTCCAAATGGTCTAAGTAGTGTTTGGTTTCCACAATAATAACGGGTGATAATCCTAAAATAGCGATTAAATTCGGAAAGACCATTAAAGCATTACAGATATCCGCTAACACCCAGACCAAATCTAATTCTAAAAAGCCTCCTAAACCGACCATCATAACGAATAGGATACGGAAAACCACGATATTTTTTCGACCAAAAATAAACTCAAAACACCGTTCTCCGTAGTAACTCCAACCTAAAATTGTCGTAAAAGCAAACAGCGTCAAACTCAAGGTCAAAATCAAGGGACCGATACCTGGCATAGTGGTATTAAAGGCTGCCTGAGTCATAGCTGCTCCTGCAGCGTCTCCTGACCAGACGCCTGTTATCAATAGAACAATACCTGTCAAGCTACAAATAACAATCGTGTCAATAAAAGTCCCTGTCATTGAAATAAGGCCTTGTTCAGCTGGCCACTTGGTTTTAGCTGCTGCTGCTGCGATAGGAGCAGATCCCATACCCGATTCATTTGAAAAAACGCCTCGGGCCACCCCATTTTGCATAGCTGTCCGGAGCGTTGATCCTGCAAAGCCACCTAAAGCAGCCATTGGGGTAAAGGCTCCTTCAAAAATCATCGTTAACACTTCTGGCACTTTTTGCCAATTGAGGACAACAATCCAGAGGCTAGCTAGAAGGTAAAATACTGCCATAAAAGGAATCACTTTAGTCGATACCTTAGAGATCGACTGAATCCCACCAAAGGTTATGATAGCAACTAAGATAGCCAACAAAGGGGCCATAATCGTTGGCGACCAATTAAAACTCCCCTGAAGGGCACCGGTGATGGCATTCACCTGAGTAAAGGTTCCCATGCCAAAAAACGCTACGGATAAGCCAGCTAAGGAGAAGAAAATGGCTAGAGGACGCCACTTCTCACCCAGCCCTCTGGTGATGTAATACATGGGTCCACCTGAAATACTGCCGTCGGAATTGACCTGACGGTATTTTATGGCCAAGACCCCTTCTGCATACTTAGTTGCCATCCCTAAGAGACCGGCCACCCACATCCAAAAAAGAGCCCCTGGTCCACCAGCTTTAACCGCTGTTGCTACCCCGACGATGTTCCCTGTACCAACAGTAGCTGCCAAAGCCGTACAAAGAGCCGCAAAACTCGACACATCCCCATGTCCGACATTATCGGCTTTAAAAATCAGGCGAATCGCTTTGGGCAATTTTCGTAATTGTAAAAAACCAAGACGGATGGTCAGATAGAGCCCAGTCCCCATTAAAAGGAACAAAAGAGGTGGTCCCCATATCCAAGCATCGACAGTCTCTAAAAGTTTTAACATAAAGGCTCCTTTCCGATGACAACTAAACAGCCAGCCGAGATGGCTGGCTGAAAATCGTAGGAAAAAGCAATTGCTTTTGCTCTGTCCTTTTGCCTGAGAGTTTCGGTAGTGTCCCTTGCCCCTTCGGCGCCATCCTCATGATGGTCTCTCCAGAGTTCCGTCGATTTAACAGTCAGAACAGCTCCGTGTATTCTTTCTGAAAAACGTCAATCGGTAATCTTTTTTTGTTTATTTTATCACAATAATTAGGCTTGTCAAGTAATTTTCAGAAAATATTGATTTTTCTATCATTCGAAAGTGATAATGTCCTAGTTAGATCGAAGGTAAAAATGTCCCATCTGTTATTCTAGTATCATGCAAAGGATAGACTTAACCATGACAGAAACAAGAAAATACCAGACCATTAAGGCTG
>NZ_JBRUCW010000019.1:0-39697 GCF_053203525.1 Streptococcus rifensis
CAGCCTTAATGGTCTGGTATTTTCTTGTTTCTGTCATGGTTAAGTCTATCCTTTGCATGATACTAGAATAACAGATGGGACATTTTTACCTTCGATCTAACTAGGACATTATCACTTTCGAATGATAACTATCAGTACTTGAAGAAGAAAACATTTGAGAAAGCCCTTGGTTTATGGTAAAATAGACCGAATAATAATTTTTGAAGAGGTAAAATACGAATGGTAGATGCAAGTAAATTAAGAGCTGGTATGACCTTTACAACAGATGAAGGTCGTCTGTTGCGTGTTTTGGAAGCTAGCCACCACAAACCAGGTAAAGGAAACACCATCATGCGCATGAAACTCCGTGATGTGCGTACAGGTTCAACTTTTGATACGACTTACCGTCCAGATGAAAAATTTGATCAAGCTATTATTGAGACACGTCCTGCGACTTATCTTTACCAAATGGATGACACAGCGTTCTTCATGGACACAGAGTCTTACGAACAGTATGAAATTCCAGTGGTTAACGTAGAAGATGAATTGAAATACATTTTAGAAAATACAGAAGTGAAAATTCAATTCTACGGGACAGAAGTAATCGGTGTGACCGTTCCGACAACCGTTGAATTGACTGTTGTTGACACACAACCATCTATTAAAGGTGCTACTGTAACAGGTTCTGGTAAGCCAGCAACCCTTGAAACAGGCCTTGTCGTTAACGTCCCAGACTTTATCGAAGTTGGTCAAAAATTGATTGTCAACACAGCAGAAGGAACATACGTATCTCGCGCTTAACCTAGGATACAAAGGCCGTTAAGAATCCCGAAGAAAAATAAGGGGATTGATACAGTGTCTAAAGACACAAGGCGATCCCCGCATTTTATCTAGGGATTTAGGCTGTGTTCGACTGCTAGGATACAAAGGCCGTTAAAAAAGCGACCGAAAAATAGGAAGAGCGATCTTGAGATAGTAACTCAAGGAGATGTAATCATTTTTCCGAGCTTTTAGGTCGTGTTCAACTGATAAGAATTAACTAGCCGAGTCTATAGAAAGAAATATAGGTCATATAGCTAGTATCTAACTTCTAAAAATAGAAAGGAAATCACGATGGAAAACTTGGGTGATATCGTTATTGCACCGCGCGTGCTGGAAGTAATTACCGGCATCGCTGCAGCTAAAGTAGACGGTGTATATGCACTTCGGAATAAGGCTGTTTCAGATGGTTTGGTGAAGACGAATAAAGGCCGTGGCGTCTATTTACATACGGATGAAGAGGGAAATATCACTGCTGATATCTATGTCTATATGCAGTATGGTGTTAGCGTCCCTTCTGTGGCAATGGAAATTCAAAAAGCTGTTAGATCAGCAGTCTTGAATTATGCAGATGTTGAAATCGCAGAAGCTAATATCCATGTCATTGGTATTGCTTCAGACAAGACACCAAAACCTGATTTGAAGGATTTGTTTAACGAGGACTTCCTTGATGACTAAATCTTTCACGCGTCGTCAGTTACGAGAACAGGCATTTCAGGCGTTATTAGCCATTGACTTTGGAGCAGAGCCATTGGATGCTGCACGTTTTGCACATGTCCATAGCAATGATGAACTTGATGCTCAAGGGGATTCTTTAGAGTTACCAATCTTTTTGCTTAATCTTGTTCAGGGGGTTAAACAACAGCAGTCTGAATTGGATAATCTTTTAATGGGTAAGCTAAAAGCTGGATGGACTATGGATCGTTTAACCATGGTTGACAAAACGATTCTACGTCTGGGATTATTTGAAATAGTCTTTTTTGAGGAGACGCCTGCTAAAGTAGCAGTCAATGAAGCTGTAGAACTTGCTAAGGCCTTTTCAGATCCACAATCAGCACGGTTTATCAATGGTGTTTTAACACAGTTTGTTACGGAAGAAAGAGAATAACACTAAAGGAGCTGGACATTTAGTCCAGCTCCTTAAAAGTATCGAATGATAATAGTGAAGAGTAAAAGGTCTAGGATCATTTCAGACGAGACACCTTTGCTCTTTTTTAGTTTACCCCAAAAACCTTTGTAAGAATTCTTTGGTGCGCTCTTGCCTTGGGTTTTCAAACAGTTGTTGAGGAGTGCCTTCTTCAGCGATCACTCCTTTATCCATGAAAATGACACGGTCGGAAACATCTCTAGCAAATTCCATTTCGTGGGTCACGATAATCATGGTTAAGCCAGATTGGGCTAAATCTTTCATGGTTTTCAACACTTCACCGACCATCTCTGGATCAAGGGCTGACGTTGGTTCGTCAAAAAGCATGGCTTCTGGATTGACAGAAAGGGCGCGTGCAATGGCGACCCGTTGTTTTTGGCCTCCCGAGAGTTGACTAGGTTTGGCTTGCCAGTATTGTTGACCAAGACCCACTTTCTCCAAATTGTCTTTAGCAATGGTTTCAGCTTCTGCTCGGTCTCTTTTAAGGACAGTCGTCTGAGCAACGACGGCATTTTCCAAAACATTAAGGTTGTTAAAGAGATTAAACGACTGGAAAACCATTCCCATTTTTTCCCGATAAGCTTTTAAATTAAAGTTTTTTTCCAAGACATTTTCACCGTGGAAAAGGATTTCTCCTGCACTCGGGTCCTCTAGTAGATTGATAGAGCGTAATAGGGTGGATTTTCCTGATCCTGATGAGCCAATGATCGAAATGACTTCTCCTTTATGAACAGTCATGGAGATATCTTTTAAGACCTCATTTTGGCCGAAGGATTTTTTTAAGTGTTTGATTTCTAAAATAGGATTAGACATGTGGCACCTCCTCGATTTGCATTTGGTTGGCTCCCGTCGTGTAAGTATCCACATCCATCCGTTTTTCAAGATAGCGTAAGATGCGGGTTACGGTAAAGGTGAGAACAAAGTAAATAATAGCAATGACACTAAAGGTCTGGAAGTACTGGTAGGTCTGAGTGGCCACGGTATTTCCTGAGAAATAGAGTTCAACAACGGAAATCACATTCAAAACGGAGGTGTCTTTTATATTGATGACGAATTCATTTCCTGTTGCTGGAAGAATGTTACGAATCACCTGAGGAAGGACAATCTTGCCCATGGTCTGACCATGCGTAAAGCCAAGGGCAGTCGCTGCTTCAAATTGGCCCTTATCTACAGCAAAGATACCACCGCGGACAATCTCACTCATGTAGGCACCTGTGTTGATGGAAACGATAAAAATCGCAGCAAGTGTTCGATCAATATTAAGTCCGAAGGCTTGTGCCGTACCATAATAAATAACCATAGCTTGCACAATCATCGGTGTGCCACGGAAGACTTCAATATAGACATTGAGCAGCCAGCCAAAGAGGGTTTGAAGGCCTGCAAGAAGGCTATTGGAAGCTCTTGGAGCGGTACGGTAAACACCGATTAACAGTCCGATGATGGTTCCGATGATTGTACCAACAATAGAAATCAAGAGGGTCATGCCTGTCCCGCGGAGTAATTGTTGCCAGTTTTTAGTCAAAATAGTGGTCATTTGGGACAGGAAGGAAGGTGTCTCATCGCTGTCAACTTCTTCCAGTGGCTGTTTGGTGATCATGTCATCCATAAGGGCTACTTGCTCATCAATAGTCATTTTTGTGATGGTTTCGTTAACTTGGACGATGCGGACATCGTCTTTACGCATACCAACAGCAATGGCAGCGTCAGACTCTGCCACCTCAAAGCCTGGATCCAATGTCAGCATTTTGAATTTACTGTTAGCAGATTCAGCTGTCATCGCTTCAGGGCGTTCAGAGATGTAAGCATCAATGACGCCAGCTAGAAGGGCCTGTCGCATTTGCGAAAAGTCTCCCATAGGGGTCTGCATGTTGGCCTCTGTCAACTGGGTTAAGAGATTGACATGCCAAACCCCTTGTTGGGCTGTTACTTTGGCTCCTGCAAAGTCTTCGATTGAGGTCGCCCCTGCATAATCGCCATCTGATGCGACGACGAGGACAGGTTCACTGGTATAGTAGCTTTCTGAAAAGGCGATTTCCAGTTTTCGCTCCTCTGTTGGGCTCATCCCAGCGACAATCATGTCGATTTTGCCAGAGGTTAAGGCTGGAATGAGGCCGGTCCAAGAGGTCTTGACCACCAAGAGCTCCTTGCCCATATCGGCAGCGATCTTCTTGGCCACTTGGACATCGTACCCATTGGCATATTGATTGGTTCCTTCGATGGGAACGGCTCCATTTGTGTCATCGTCCTGTGTCCAGTTAAAGGGTGCATAAGCAGCTTCCATCCCGACACGGAGATAGTTATCCTCTGCCTGAGCAATGCTGACAAAGCTAAAGAAGCTTACCAAAAGCATAGCTAGACTTAAAAATGTCTTTTTCATATAGACTCCTCATTATAATGATTCAGTCTAACATTTTACATAAAATTCTAAAAATTCGCAACTAATTGGATAAAAAAATCACAGACTTTTGCAATCTGTGATTTCAAATGATGACTTGAGTTAGGCGCTTGTTCCTGCTACAAGAGTAACCGGCAAGATATAATGTTTTTCAGGCGGTTCTTGACCTTGTTCAATGCGTTCAACCAAGAGGTCGACCATCAATTGGGCAATTTCCTTGAGAGGCTGTTTGATGGTGGTTAACTGAGGAAAGTAGGTTTCCATAAAGGCGGTGCCATCATAGCCGACCAATTTAAGGTCTTGAGGAATAGTTAAGTCAGATTCTAAAGCAATTTTCCGTACCAGAATAGCCGTTAAATCATCTGAGGTGAATATACCATCCGGTTGGTATTTCTTCAAAATGGTTTTGATTTCCATCTCTTTTCGAAGGGCTGAGAAATTAGACGAAACATGAATAACTGGTGCTTCTGGTAACTGCTCCGTAAAGCCTGCTTGGCGTAAGCCAGTAGGGGAGTTAGAATCATCGTTTCCTGAAATCATAAGAGGTCGTTGACAGCCAGCTTTGATAAGCTGCTTAGCCGCTAATTTTCCACCCTGTAAGTTATCTGAAGAAACAACTGGGATGCTTGGAGAGAGATTGCGGTCAAAAGCAATGATAGGAGCTGAAACCCTGTCATAATCGGAAATTCCCAAGTTATGACTGGAGGAAATGATGCCATCGACCTGATTGGCTTCCAACATTTCCAGGTATTCGCGTTCTTTTTCCGGTTCACTTTGACTGTTGCAGATAATGGTCTTATACCCTCGATCAAAGAGTTCCAATTCCAAGTGCTCGATCAGTTCGGCGTAAAAGACATTGGAGATTTTAGGAAAAATCAATCCGACCAACTTGGCCGATTTGCCCTGCAGGCTTCTGGCAAGATTGTTGGGTTTGTAGGACAATTCACGCATGGCGGCGTGGACCTTCTGGATGGTTTTGTCAGATAAATAGCCCTTGTTATTGATGACCCGTGAAACAGTTGTTGGACTGACACCAGCTAGGGCAGCGACGTCGGTAAGTTTAGCGACCATGGTTTAATGTGTAGAAGGTACCTTCTGCCTGACCTTGTGTCAAACGAATGCCAGTCTGGTCGTCGTTCGGATAGACGCGACCGGAGAAGACCTTCTCTCCTTTATTGATAAAGATTTCAAAGATGGACTTATCCATAAAGATAGCAAGAGTAGTGTTTTGGTTGTCAAGAGAGCAACTGCGGGTTTGACCAAAGTCCAAAGCGTATTGTTCGCCTGCTTGGCTACGATCAACGGTAAAGCTCCCTTCTTGAAGGTCGATGGACAGTTTGAGACCCTTGCCATCAGTATCTGCGCAGAGAACTAATTCCGTCTGACTGTCCTTAGGAATGGTTAACTGCAATTCGTAGATATTGTTGGTCTCCATTTGAGCAGCAAATGCTTTTTCGTCTTGACGCAAGCTTGTGATGGTGTCAACAGGATACTGGTAGAGCTTACCATCTTTGAGACTAAGCTCTTTAACCAAAGAAAGAGCGCCTTGATAATCGTAATCATCTGTTGGGTATGCAACATCTGGAAGTCCTAACCAGCTGACAGTGAGAGCACGACCGTCTGGGGCATTAAAGCCTTGCGTTGCATAGCATTCAAAGCCATAATCGAGATTTTGAAGAGCTGAAGGTTCCAGGATTTCAGCCTTTTCAGGATCGAATCCTTGCCCGATTTTATACATATTAGGGTAGATATTATCGTAGTCTAGAACTGCCTTATCAAGGCCTTGCGGGCAGTAGAGCAAGACTGGGTGGTTATCGACAAAGAGCAAGTTTGGACATTCCATCATGTAGGCTGTGCGGTCATTACCAAAGGCTAAATCGCCCACTTCCTCCCAGTTTTTGTAGTCGTTATTCACAGCCTTGTAAAGTTTGATAATCCCTTTGTTGGTTAAATCTTGACCACCGATGATGGCATAGTACTGGTCGTCATAGAGGAAAATCTGTGGGTCACGGAAATGGTCTGTCGTGTCTGCAGGTTGGGTAATGAGTGGCAGGTCGAACTTGACGACTTTACCGTCTTTATCCATCAGAGCGCCATTTTGGTAAGGATGACGAATCCAGTCCTTGTCGCGGACATTACCGGTATAGAAGATAAAGAGCTGATCCTCCATCTGCATGGCAGAGCCAGAATACATCCCATGAGTATCTAATGGGTGATCTGGTTCCAGGACAATACCAGTTTCTTCAAAATGGACCAAGTCCTCTGAGCTTGTATGAACCCAAGATTTAAGGCCGTGGGCTGCTCCGAATGGAAACCACTGGTAAAAGAGTTGCCATTTACCATCAAAGTAGGAGAATCCATTAGGATCGTTTAAGAGTCCGCGTCTAGGCTCGATGTGAAAGTGGCTATGCCAAGGTGATTTGGCGACGTTTTCTTCGATTTGTTTAATTTCTTCAGTGCTCCAGTCCTCATAAGGGCGGTAACGCAGGTTGCTATCAAAAGCCATGATATACTCCTCTATGCCATCAAAGGATGGTTCTTCTTCTCTTTATATAGTAACCGTTTTCCGTTGAAAAATCAACTTCTAACTGTAAAAATAAATAAAATTGTGATAAACGGTTGACATATTTTGAAAAGATGGTAAAATAGAAAGCGAAAGAAAACGTAAACCGCTTTCAACAAATCATTCTATACATTAAGGAGATTCTTTGCAAATGGATAACACACAAATTGCAAAAGAGGTCATCGAGGCGCTCGGCGGACGTGAAAACGTTCGTAGCGTAGCACACTGTGCGACTCGTTTGCGTGTCATGGTTGTTGACGAAAACAAGATCGACAAAGACCGTGCAGAAAACATCGAGAAAGTTCAAGGAGCTTTCTTCAACTCAGGCCAATACCAAATGATTTTTGGTACAGGTACTGTTAATAAGATCTATGATGAAGTGGTAGCGCTTGGCTTGCCAACTGCATCAAAAGATGAAATGAAGGCAGAAGCAGCTCAACAAGGGAACTGGTTCCAACGTGCCATCCGTACCTTCGGTGACGTCTTTGTTCCAATCATCCCAGCTATCGTTGCGACAGGTCTCTTCATGGGTCTTCGTGGTCTTCTTGGTGCATTTGATATCACCTTACCAAACGACCTTAACGTTTACTCACAGATCTTAACAGATACAGCTTTCATTGTCCTTCCAGCCCTTGTGGTATGGTCAACCTTCCGTGTTTTTGGTGGTAACCAAACGATCGGTATCGTTCTTGGGATGATGCTCATCTCTGGTTCTTTACCAAATGCTTGGGGAGTTGCTGGTGGTGAGGTTGAGCCAACAACCTTCTTTGGTTTCATTCCAGTTGTAGGTTTGCAAGGTTCTGTTCTTCCAGCCTTCATCATTGGTATCGTTGGTGCGAAATTCGAGAAATTTGTCCGCAAGTTTGTTCCGGAAGTTCTTGATCTTTTGGTAACACCATTTGTTACTCTTCTGGTCATGTCAATCCTTGGCCTCTTCGTTATTGGACCAGTTTTCCACGTTGTTGAAGAGTACATCCTGCTTGGTACAAAAGCTATTCTTGACTTGCCATTTGGTTTGGCTGGTTTGATTATTGGTGGTGTTCATCAGCTTATCGTCGTATCAGGGGTACACCACATTTTCAACATGCTTGAAATCCAACTGCTTGCTGATAGTGGTGAAAATGCCTTTAACGCCATTATCACAGCAGCGATGACAGCTCAAGGTGCTGCAACTGTTGCCGTTGGTGTTAAGACTAAAAATGCTAAACTGAAAGCTCTTGCCTTTCCAGCTGCCCTTTCTGCCTTTCTCGGTATTACTGAGCCAGCGATCTTCGGTGTCAACTTGCGCTACCGCAAACCATTCTTCTTGTCATTGATTGCTGGTGCTATCGGTGGTGCCTTAGCATCAATCCTTGGCCTTGCAGGTAACGGATCTGGTATTACAATTATCCCAGGTACAATGCTTTATATTGATGGGCAATTGCCACAATATCTATTGATGGTGGCAGTATCTTTCGCTCTTGGTTTTGCCTTGACCTACCTTTTCGGTTTTGAAGACGAAGAAAAGGCTTCTGCTGCTTCTGAACAGCCTGTCAAAACACAACCACGCGTTTCTGCTGTGCCAGCTTCAGCTGTAGCTAATCAGGCTGGTGAAGAACTTGTTTCTCCACTTGTCGGTGAAGTTGTTGCTCTTGAAAATGTCTCTGATCCAGTCTTCTCATCAGGAGCGATGGGTAAAGGCTTGGCAGTGAAACCATCTGAAGGTGTAGTTTACGCACCAGCAGATGCTGAAGTTACCATTGCTTTTGAAACAGGCCATGCCTATGGTTTGAAAACAACTAATGGTGCTGAAATCTTGATCCACGTCGGCATCGATACGGTTTCCTTAAATGGCCGTGGCTTTGACATGAAGGTTTCTGCTGGAGACCAGGTTAAAGCTGGTGATGTTCTTGGTTACTTTGACCCGGCAGTGATTGCTGAGGCAGGACTTGATACAACAACGATGGTGATTGTGACAAACACAGCTGATTATGCGTCAGTAGATGCTCTTGCTTCAGGAACAGTTGCACAAGGTGATGCTTTCTTGAAACTAGCAAAATAATGTCATCATACAAAAGGGCCTAGGCCCTTTTTTGGTGATTTATAATATGCAAGATTCGTGCTATAATAGATCATGTAACTATAAGGGGATTATTGAAATCCGATTGAAATGAAGAGGAACTCATATGACAACATTATACGGTAGTTTAGAAGCCGGTGGTACAAAGTTTATCTGTGCTGTCGGTGATAAGAATTTTAAGGTGATTGAGAAGGTTCAATTTCCAACAGCAACGCCTCAAGAAGCCATTGCCCAGACCATCGCATTCTTTCAAAAATTTGATAATCTAGCAGCCCTTGCGATTGGGACGTTTGGACCAGCGGATATTGATCCGGAGTCAGAAACCTACGGCTATATTACCAGTACTCCAAAACCGTTTTGGGCAAACACGGATTTGGTTGGTCCGATTAAGGCTGCCCTCAATATTCCGGTCTATTTTACGACTGATGTGAATTCTTCTGCTTATGGTGAGGCTCTCATTCGTGAAGGTGTTGATAGTTTAGTTTACTACACGATTGGAACTGGAATCGGTGCAGGAGCTATTCAAAACGGCCAATTTATCGGCGGTATCAGCCATGCTGAGGCAGGGCATGTGTACGTGGCCAAGCATCCGGACGATGCTGATTTTGACGGAATTTGTCCGTTTCACGGGGCTTGTCTGGAGGGCTTGGCAGCAGGACCAAGTCTTGAAGCGAGGACTGGTGTTCGTGGTGAAAATATTGAAAAAGATAGTTATGTCTGGGATGTTCAGGCATACTATATTGCGCAAGCAGCTGTTGCTGCGACCCTTAATTTCCGTCCGGAAGTGATAGTCTTTGGTGGAGGGGTCATGGGGCAAGAACACATGCTCAATCGTGTTCGTGAGCTTTTCACGAAGCTGATGAATAATTACGTTCCTGTTCCGGATATGGAAGACTATATCGTGACACCGGCTATTGCAGGAAACGGTTCAGCGACCTATGGCAATTTTGCCTTAGCAAAGAGTATCGTTTAGTAATCTGACAAAAGGCGCGAAAACCTCGCGCTTTTTTATAGTTTTGAAAGGCGATTTCGGTGGAGAAATTGTTGAAAGATGATGAGGTTTGTGGTATGATAGGGTGATTACCTTCGAAAGGAAAAATGATGGGAAATAATTTGCTTCGTACTCTTATTGAAAACGATAAGGGAGAATTGAAAAAATTAGAAAAAATGGCACTTAAGGTTGAGAACTATGCTGATGCGATGGCTGCCCTAAGTGATGAAGAATTGCAGGCGAAAACACTAGAGTTTAAGCAACGTTATCAAAATGGCGAATCCTTGGATGATTTGCTTTATGAAGCTTTTGCAGTTGTCCGTGAAGCTTCTAAGCGCGTTTTGGGACTCTACCCCTACCATGTCCAAATCATGGGTGGTATTGTTCTTCACCAGGGAGACATGCCAGAAATGCGGACTGGTGAAGGGAAGACCTTGACAGCTACCATGCCCGTGTACTTGAATGCTCTAAGCGGTGAAGGAGTTCATGTTGTAACAGTCAATGAATACCTCTCGACACGTGATGCGACCGAAATGGGGGAACTCTATTCATGGTTAGGGTTGTCTGTGGGAATCAACCTAGCAGCCAAATCACCAGCTGAAAAACGAGAAGCTTACCAGTGTGATATTACCTACTCGACGAACTCTGAGATTGGTTTTGACTATTTACGGGATAACATGGTTGTCCGAGCTGAGGATATGGTTCAACGTCCCCTTAATTATGCTGTTGTTGATGAGGTGGACTCGGTCTTAATCGATGAAGCCCGGACACCGTTAATTGTGTCAGGAGCTAAGACAGGTGAAGCGGGGCAGCTCTATAATCGTGCTGACCGTTATGCTAAGAGTCTTACCAAGGACGATTATATTATCGATGTCCCTTCTAAAACGATTGGCTTATCAGAGTCAGGGATCGATAAGGCTGAGGAATTTTTCAACCTAAACAACCTCTATGACATCGAAAATGTCACCTTGACTCACTTTATCGACAATGCCTTACGGGCAAACTATATTATGGCCTTGGATGTGGACTATGTCGTTTCGGATACTCAAGAAATCCTCATCGTTGACCAATTTACAGGACGTACCATGGAAGGCCGTCGCTATTCAGATGGTCTTCATCAAGCGATTGAGGCCAAAGAAGGTGTACCGATCCAAGATGAATCCAAAACATCTGCTAGTATCACCTACCAAAACATGTTCCGTATGTATAAGAAACTTGCAGGGATGTCAGGAACTGGTAAAACCGAGGAAGAAGAATTTCGTGAAATATACAACATGCGCATTATTCCAATTCCTACCAATAAACCGATAGCTCGTATTGACCATGAGGACTTGCTTTATCCAAGCCTTGAGTCTAAATATAAGGCTGTTGTTCAAGATGTTAAGGCTCGTTATGAGAAGGGACAGCCTGTCCTTTTAGGAACGGTTGCCGTTGAAACTTCTGAACTCATTTCACAAAAATTAGTAGCAGAAGGAATTCCACATGAAGTTTTGAATGCTAAAAACCATGCCAAAGAAGCGCAGATCATCATGAATGCAGGCCAGCGCGGTGCTGTGACGATTGCAACCAACATGGCCGGTCGTGGTACCGACATTAAACTTGGTGAAGGTGTGCGTGAACTAGGTGGCCTTGCCGTCATCGGGACAGAGCGTCACGAGAGCCGTCGTATTGATAATCAGCTCCGTGGACGTTCCGGTCGTCAAGGGGATCCCGGTGAATCACAATTTTACCTCTCTCTTGAAGACGAGTTGATGCGCCGTTTTGGTTCAGAACGTATAAAAGCTGTCATGGATCGCATGAACTTGTCTGAGGAAGAGTCTGTTATCAAGTCCGGTATGTTGACTCGCCAAGTTGAAGGTGCCCAAAAACGTGTTGAAGGGAATAACTATGATTCCCGTAAGCAAGTTCTTCAATATGATGATGTCATGCGTGAACAACGTGAAATTATCTACCGTGAACGATATGATGTGATTACTTCAGATCGTGATTTGGCACCAGAAATCAAGGCCATGATTCGTCGGACAATCGAGCGTCAGGTAGATGCTTATGCCCATCTTAAAGATCGTGACGAAGCTAAAACTTCTATTCTAAACTTTGCCCACATGGCCCTTGTCTCAGAAGATGAGTTGACCTTAGAGGATTTAGCTGATTTAGATAATCAACAAATCAAAGATTTCCTGTTTGAAAAAGCGCAAGCAATTTATGACGATCAGGTTGAAAAATTACGCGATGAAGATGCTGTTAAAGAATTCCAAAAAGTATTGATTTTACGTGTGGTTGACAGTAAATGGACAGATCATATTGATGCTCTTGATCAACTCCGCAGTGCGGTTGGACTGCGTGGCTATGCGCAAAATAATCCTGTTGTTGAGTATCAGTCAGAAGCCTTTAAAATGTTTAATGACATGATTGGAGCTATTGAGTTTGATGTTACTCGTCTCATGATGAAGGCTCAAATCCATGATAACATTGAGCGGGAACGCAAGGTTCAAAATGTTCAAACGACGGCAACACGTAATATTTCAGCTAAAGAAGCTGCCTTGCCAAGAGATCTTGATTTAACATCTGTTGGACGTAATGAACTTTGTCCTTGCCAATCTGGTAAAAAATTCAAGAACTGTCATGGGCGTGCCTGAGAGGCCGTTTACAACTCGAGTAACTGTCGATATAGGGGGAAACAGTGACATTTAAAGCGACTAGTAACAGAATTGATATGGATGAAGTGCGTGCACTTTCAAAATTGACAGGCACTTGTCTAGTTGAAAAGGAAGCTCGCGACAAAGAATTAGAAGCTATCATTAAAGGGGAAGACGATCGTCTCCTCTTGGTGATTGGCCCGTGTTCTTCTGATAATGAAGAGGCCGTATTAGACTATGCCAATCGTTTAGCTAAATTGCAAGAACAGGTTAAAGACCGCATTTTTATGGTTATGCGTGTCTATACGGCTAAACCAAGAACCAACGGTGATGGGTATAAAGGCATGATGCATCAGCCAAAAACAGATGCGGCACCGAGCCTAATCAATGGGATTCGTGCCGTTCGTAATTTGCATTATCGTGTGATTACCGAGACAGGCTTAACAACAGCAGATGAAATGCTCTATCCAGAAAACCTACCTTTGGTTGAGGATTTGGTGTCCTACATAGCGATTGGTGCCCGTTCGGTTGAAAACCAACAGCATCGTTTTGTGGCTTCGGGTATCGATGTGCCAACAGGTATGAAAAATCCAACGTCTGGTAATCTTAATGTGATGTTTAATGGAGTCTATGCTGCTCAGCACAAACAGTCCTTTTTATTCACAGGACAAGAGGTGGAGACGCTAGGTAATCCTTTAGCCCATGTCATTTTGCGTGGTGCTATCAATGAATTTGGAAAAATTCAGCCTAATTACTACTATGATAATTTGTTAGAAACCATTGCTCAGTATGAGAAGATGGGCTTGGCTAATCCTTTTATCATCATTGATACCAATCATGATAATTCAGGGAAAAATTATCTAGAGCAGATACGTATTATCCGTCAGACCCTGATTAATCGCGCTTGGAATCCAAAAATCAACCAGATTGTTCGTGGCTTTATGGTTGAGTCCTATTTGGAAGATGGTCGTCAAGATGAACCTAACGTTTATGGCCAATCGATTACCGATCCATGCCTTGGCTGGGATAAGACAGAAAGTTTAATTCAAGAAATATACAGAACCTTGGGAGAGTAAAATGGGGATTCATCGAAAAGGCGATTTGATTGACGTTGCTAAAGTTAAGGCACCAACGCAGTTGATGGGCGAAGCTCTAGCAAGAAAAGAAAAGCGTGATGAGGAACTCCGAAAAATCATGACAGGCGAGGATGATCGCCTGCTTTTGATTATTGGACCTTGTTCATCAGACAACGAAGAAGCAGTCTTAGATTATGCTCATCGTCTTGCTAACCTTCAAGAAGAAGTCAAAGATAAGATTTTTATGGTCATGCGTGTCTACACGGCTAAACCACGGACCAATGGTTCAGGTTATAAAGGACTAGTTCACCAACCTGATACGTCTAAATTGCCAGATCTCATCAATGGCCTTCAAGCTGTTCGTAAGTTGCATTACAAGGTGATTACTGAGACTGGATTGACGACAGCTGATGAAATGCTTTATCCAAGTAATCTTGTTTTAGTCGATGATTTAGTAAGTTACCATGCTGTGGGAGCTCGGTCTGTCGAGGATCAGGAACACCGCTTTGTGGCTTCTGGGATTGATGTCCCAGTTGGCTTAAAAAACCCGACATCGGGAAATCTAAACATCATGTTTAACGGGATTTTTGCGGCTCAAAATGAGCAGAATTTCTTCTTTAACAGTGCTGAAGTGGATACAGATGGTAATCCTATGGCCCATGCCATTTTGCGCGGTGCAACCAATGAGCACGGTGAAAATGAGCCAAATTACTATTATGATATTTTATTAAAAGCGATTGCTCAGTACGAAAAAATGGGCCTAGCAAATCCTTTCATCATTATCGATACCAATCATGACAATTCCGGAAAAAACTATTTAGAACAAATTCGGATTGTTCGTCAGACACTAATTAATCGTGATTGGAATGCTAAGATTAATCAGTTTGTCCGTGGGTTTATGATTGAGTCCTATATCGAAGATGGTCGTCAGGACCAACCCTTGGTTTATGGCAAGTCTATTACTGATCCTTGCCTAGGTTGGGAAAAGACAGAAAGCCTCGTTCGTGAAATTTATGAAACAACAAAACACGAGTCACTTGAAGAGGCCCTATAACATCTAGAGAATCTACTGTCACTTATTATCCTGATAGACAAGACAAGTCACGAAGGTCAAGGCCAGTTGTTGATTTCTCTTTTGCCTATCTGAGTATTCAAATTCTATAGCAATTTAACCTAATTTCCATTGATGTGAAATTAAAGGTGAAAAGTCTAGGTCTTTTTAAATTTAAGATCAGAGCTATACTGCTTAACTGTCGGCGAGTCAGCTGGACTGAGTCCACTGGCTCCTTATTTTTAGAGAGGTTCACATTCCATGATAACTGGACACGGGATTGACTTACAAATTATCAGCCAAGTGGCAAAGGCTCACGCCAAGAGCCCACGTTTTGCCCAAAAAGTTCTTACAGAGGAAGAAACCAAGGTCTTTGATAGCTTAAAAGGCTCACGCCAAATCAGCTATCTCGCTGGTCGCTGGTCAGCAAAGGAAGCTTTTTCTAAGGCTTGGGGGACAGGAATTGGTCAAATTAGTTTTCAAGAGTTAGAAATTTTATCAAATGATTTAGGTGCTCCTGTATTTACCAAGCATCCGTTTTCTGGCGAGGTCTGGGTGTCTATTAGTCATTCGGGTGATTTTGTTCAGTCTAGTGTCATTTTGGAGGAAAAAGATGATTAGTGCACAGCATCGACCAACCGTGGTCACTGTTAATCTTGAACATATTGGTCACAATTTGCAACAAGTTATGAGGACGTTGCCAGAAAAAACTCAGGCTTGGGCAGTGGTTAAAGCCAATGCTTATGGGCATGGAGCGGTAGAGGTGGCTAACTATTTGCAAAAAGATGTGGCTGGGTTTTGCTTGTCCAATATTGACGAAGCGATAGAACTACGAGAGGCAGGTATTTCAGCCCCTCTCTTGGTTTTAGGCGTTATTCCAGTAGAATGTGTATCTTTGGCGCTCAAGTACCAAATAGCTGTAACAGTGGCCTCTCTGGAATGGTTGGAGTCCGTGTTAGCTAGTGGCCTTGAAGTTGCGGGTCTGACTGTTCACCTAAAAGTGGATACTGGCATGGGGCGAATAGGCTTTCGAGACAGTCAAACCGTTGAAAAAGCGATTGAAAAATTGTCTATTAATCAGATGGCTTTTGAAGGGGTTTTCACCCATTTTGCAACAGCAGACGAAAAGGATGATGAGCAGTTTCAGAAACAATTGACATGTTTTAAAAATATGCTGGCTAATCTACCTCAACAACCTAAGATGGTCCATGCCAGCAACTCGGCGACGGCCATTTGGCATCAAGAGACAGTTTTTGATGCTGTTCGCTTGGGAGATGTGCTCTATGGATTGAACCCCAGCGGACAAACACTGGAGATGCCTTTAAATATAAAACCAGTCCTCACCCTTTCAACGTCCTTAGTTCATGTCAAGCAGGTATCGGCTGGAAGTACAATTGGTTATGGGGCAACCTATCAGACGAGCGAGAGAGAATGGATTGGAACCATTCCTATCGGTTACGCTGATGGGCTAACTAGGAAGATGCAAGGATTTAAGGTCTTAGTTGATGGGCAATTATGTGAAATAGTAGGCCGGGTGTCTATGGATCAGGTGACCGTCCGTCTTCCCCGAAAATACCCATTAGGCACGAATGTGACCCTGATTGGAACCAATGGGGAACAGCAGATTACGGTTCAGGATTGGGCTAATTACAGGGAGACAATCAACTACGAAATTGTTTGCTTACTGAGTGATCGCATTGCCCGTCGCTATCTGAAGGAAGAGAAAACTAATTGCTAAAAGGAGGAATACCATGCAACTGACTGATCGATTAACTGTTTTGCCAGGAGTCGGACCCAAGTCTGCTGAAAAATATTTAAAATTAGACTTGGAAACAGTCGGTGATTTGCTAGTGTATTACCCTTTTCGTTATGAGGACTTTAAATCCAGAGAAGTTTTAGAACTCTTAGATGGTGAAAAAGCAGTGGTTGTCGGGCAAGTTGTCACGCCTGCCAGTGTCCAATATTATGGATACAAACGTAATCGACTGAGCTTCAAAATAAAGCAAGGTGAGGTTGTTGTCGGTGTCAGTTTCTTTAATCAACCATATTTAGCTGATAAGATTGTATTAGGAGAGCAAGTCGCTATCTGGGGAAAATGGGATATGAAGAAGGCGGCCTTGACAGGTATGAAGGTTTTAGCCCAAGCCCAAGATGATATGCAGCCAATCTATCATGTCGGTCAGGGGGTTACCCAAGCTAACTTAGTGAAGCTAGTGACGGCTGCTTTTCAGGCAGGCTATCACCAACTGTTAGAGGAAAATTTACCTCAGGTCTTGCTTGAAAAATACCGTCTCATCGATCGGCAATCTGCTGTGGTAGCCATGCATTTCCCAAAAGATTTAGAGCAGTATCGGCAAGCTCTTCGGCGAGTGAAGTTTGAGGAATTGTTTTATTATCAGATGCGTCTTCAGGTTTTACGGGAAAAGACAAAATCGGCTGATTTTGGTCTGTCTATTCTCTTTCAACAAGACCTGCTTGACGGTCGGATTAAAAAGCTTCCCTTCTCTCTGACAGATGCTCAAAATCGGAGTCTTGATGAGATACTAAAGGATATGGCTAGCCCTCGCCATATGAATCGACTGCTCCAAGGTGATGTTGGTTCTGGTAAGACCGTGGTTGCAGGATTAGCCATGTATGCTGCCGTTACTGCGGGGCTCCAAGCCGCCATCATGGTGCCGACAGAGATTTTAGCAGAACAACATTTTGCGACTTTAACGGAACTCTTTCCAGATCTCTCCATTGCTCTCCTAACTGGAAGTATGAAACTGTCCGAAAAACGTCTGATTCTTGAACAGATAGCAGATGGACGGGTTAATATGATTGTTGGGACTCATGCCTTGATTCAAGAAGGGGTAAGTTATCACCGCTTAGGGTTAGTTATTACGGATGAGCAACATCGATTCGGTGTAAACCAACGGCGCCTTTTTCGGGAAAAAGGGGAGCAACCCGATGTGCTAATGATGACGGCGACTCCAATTCCTAGAACACTAGCCATCACAGCGTACGGTGAAATGGATGTCTCCATCATCGATCAATTGCCAGCAGGGCGCAAACCCATTGTTACCCGATGGGTTAAACATGAACAATTTGAACAGGTCCTTAGCTGGCTTCAATCTGAACTGGAAAAAGGTGCTCAAGTCTATGTGATTTCGCCATTGATTGAGGCTTCAGAGGCGCTGGACTTAAAAAATGCCATTGCTTTAGCCGAAGATCTGCAGTCTTATTTTAAAGATCAGGCTAAGATAGCTCTTTTGCATGGGAAAATGAAGGCTCAGGAAAAGGACGACATCATGCAAGATTTTAAGGTTAAGGCGGTTGACCTACTCGTCTCAACGACAGTGATTGAGGTTGGGGTCGATGTTCCCAATGCTACTATCATGATTATCATGGATGCTGATCGTTTCGGCCTCAGCCAGCTGCATCAGCTACGAGGTCGGGTTGGTAGAGGGGACAAGCAATCTTATGCTATTTTAGTTGCTAATCCTAAAACAGAGTCTGGAAAACGACGAATGAGCATCATGACGGAAACAACGGATGGCTTTATTTTGGCAGAAGAAGATCTTAAGATGAGAGGGTCGGGGGAACTCTTTGGGACTCGTCAATCCGGTATTCCAGAATTTCAGGTAGCTGATATTGTTGAAGATTACCCGATTTTAGAAGAAGCCAGAAAAATGGCTACTAAGATTGTTCAAGATCCTAATTGGGCGGATCATGCTGATTGGAACATCATTGCGAGAAACTTAGATCAAACATCTAAGTTCGATTAAAAAGGTTAAAAGAATTGCTAAACCAAGTTAACTTAAGTTAGCTTACAAACAGACACTTCAGGTTGTCATTTGACTGTAACAATTGAAGGCCTATCTGTCAAAAAAGTGTAATACAAAACCTAATCCTTTTCTGTTAAAATATTATTACTGATGAATTCATGATAAACAGGAGAAATGTATAGAGTATGAAGAAGATATTTTCGAGCTTACTATTTAGCACGGCAACTTTGGGCGGTGTTGTTGGTTTAACTGCTCAGGCTAATCAAGTAACAGGAACTAAACCTGCTAGCAGTAAACCAAGTGTTCAGGCTACTGAAATGACTAAGGCGATTTTAAAATCTAGTGAGATCGTCACTGAAAAAGAAAATGCTAATCCGGAAACGGTTTTTTCCGCTTCTATTTTAACATTAGCACATAAGTCTAATCCGTCAGTTGCTCCAGTCTCTGAAGAAGTTATTGAAACTGAGGAAGTTGCTTATGAAGATATTCAGGCTGTTAGAACAGGATATTCTTCTGTAACAGTTGAAGTTCTTGACGTTAAGGTTGAAGCGCCTAAAGCTGCAGAAGCTAATGACTCTGTACCAGCACTAGAAAGTAATCCTGAATTGACGGTTTCACCAGCTTCCGCTGGTGCCTATGTTGAACATGCTGCACCAGCTCCAGTAGAAGTAGCTCCAACTGAACCAGTAGAAGTTGTTGAACCAGTAGAAGTTGCACCGGCTCCAGTGGAAGTAACTTCCGTCACAACTCCAGCAGAAACGGTAGAAGCCGTTGCACCAGTAGAAGCTACACCAGCACCGGCTGAAGTGGCTCCAGTTACCACAACAACAGATGTTACAGTAGCACCAGCTGAAACAACTCCTGCAGTTACTACATCTACTACATCGGCAGAGGCAGTCCCAGCAATAACCACTGAAACACCAGCTCCAGTAGCAGCAGAGGTCACTACTGTTCAATCTGTTGAAGTAGCGCCAGCACCAGCACCAGCTGTTCAAACAAGTGCTGAAGTAGCACCAGTTGTAGCGTTGCGTTCTGCTACAGTAACATCGCCAAGTTCAGAAACAACTAACACATATCCTATCGGTCAATGTACTTGGGGTGCTAAGACATTAGCACCATGGGTTGGCAATAATTGGGGCAATGCTGGTCAATGGGTTAGCTCAGCGCGTACTGCTGGATTTACTGTTGGAACAACTCCAGCCGTTGGAGCAGTTGCAGTATGGCCTAACGATGGTGGCGGTTATGGACACGTAGCTGTTGTTACCAGTGTTGAATCCTCTACACGTATTCAGGTTTCTGAATCTAATTATGCAGGCAACCAATCGATTGCAAATTACCGTGGATGGTTTAACCCGACCCACTCAATTTGGGGTGGTGGAACAGTGTATTACATTTATCCAAATGCTTAATTCCGGCTATACAATACAATTCAAAATTAGAGAAGCTCATGCTGGGCTTCTCTTTCTTTATTCATTTAGTAGGAAAGTCAAAGCCTAAACTTAATTTTAAAGGAGAAATGTTAAAACTTGAATTGACTTTTTAATGCTATCGTATTATAATAGAACCATCAACAGATGTCCGTACATAAAACAATAATAAAAAATAATGTCTGGACATCTGAAAAACAAGGAGAATCATATGACAACTTCATTTGATAGTCAGGACTATCTCGATAAAGTAGACGCCTGGTGGCGTGCGGCCAACTACATTTCGGCAGCCCAGATGTATCTGAAAGATAACCCCCTGCTTCGCCGTGACGTCGTCGAAAGCGACCTTAAAGCCCATCCGATTGGGCACTGGGGAACGGTTCCTGGTCAAAACTTTATCTATGCGCATTTGAACCGTGCCATTAACAAGTATGATGCGGATATGTTCTACATTGAAGGCCCTGGTCACGGTGGTCAGGTCATGGTTTCCAATTCCTATTTGGACGGCAGTTACACAGAACTTAACCCCAACATTCCTCAAACCGAAGAAGGCTTTAAGGAACTCTGTAAAATCTTCTCCTTCCCTGGAGGAATTGCGTCCCACGCGGCCCCTGAAACACCAGGGTCTATCCATGAGGGTGGAGAACTGGGTTACGCTTTGTCACACGCTACAGGTGCGGTTTTAGATAATCCAGATGTGATTGCTGCGACTGTTATCGGAGATGGGGAAGCTGAAACAGGACCATTGATGGCTGGTTGGATGTCTAACACCTTTATTAACCCTGTGAACGATGGGGCAGTCTTACCAATCCTTTACCTCAATGGTGGTAAGATCCACAACCCAACGATTTTGGAACGGAAAACCGATGCAGAATTGGAACAATTTTTCTCAGGTCTCGGCTGGCAACCGATCTTTGCGGATGTGACGGCTATTAGTGATGACTTTGAAGCTTCTCATGCCCTGTTCGCTGAAAAGTTAGACCAGGCGATTGAGTCTATCAAAGCCATTCAAGCTGAAGCGCGTCAACGGTCTGCTGAAGAAGCGACCATGCCTACTTGGCCAGTGCTTGTGGCTCGCATTCCAAAAGGGTGGACAGGTCCAGAGAGCTGGGAAGGAACTCCAATCGCTGGTGGTTGGCGTGCTCACCAAGTGCCAATCCCAGTAGATGCCCACCATATGGAACACTTGGATGCTCTTTTAGAGTGGTTGAACGCTTATCGTCCAGAAGAACTTTTCGATGAGAAGGGTAAAATCCGCGATGAGATTGCGGCTATCGCTCCTAAAGGCGATCGTCGGATGGCCATGAACCCTGTCACTAACGCAGGCGTGGTGAAACCAATGGGCACTGCTGATTGGCGTAAGCGTGGGTTTGACATTGAAAGGCCAGGTGCGATCATGGCTCAAGATATGATTGAACTTGGGAAATATGCGGCAGACCTTGTCGAAGCGAACCCAGATAATTTCCGTATTTTTGGACCAGATGAAACCAAATCAAACCGTCTCCAAGAAGTCTTTACCAAGACCAACCGCCAATGGATGGGGAGACGCGATGCTTCTTATGATGAATGGATTAGCCCAGTCGGACGCGTGATTGATTCGCAACTGTCTGAGCACCAGGCGGAAGGTTTCCTTGAAGGCTATGTCTTAACAGGCCGCCATGGGTTCTTTGCCTCCTACGAATCCTTCTTACGTGTAGTAGATTCCATGATTACCCAACATTTCAAATGGTTGCGTAAATCCAAAACCCATACCACATGGCGGAAGAATTATCCTGCGCTCAACTTGATTGCGACCTCAACCGTCTTCCAACAAGACCATAATGGCTATACGCATCAAGATCCAGGACTCTTGACCCATTTGGCTGAAAAGACACCGGAATTTATCCGGGAATACTTGCCAGCGGATACCAACTCCTTGTTGGCCGTTATGGACAAGGCCCTTAAAGCCGAAGATAAGATCAACCTAATCGTTGCATCTAAGCACCCGCGTCCCCAATTCTTTTCGAAGGATGAGGCGGCAGAGTTGGTTGAAGAAGGGTATAAGGTCATCGATTGGGCGTCTACTGTCTCTGGTGGTGAAGAACCCGATGTTGTTTTTGCGGCAGCAGGAACAGAGCCTAACTTGGAAGCTTTAGCTGGTATTTCCATTCTTCATAAAGCCTTTCCAGAGTTGAAGATTCGCTTTGTCAATGTGGTGGATCTCTTAAAACTTCGTCATCCAGATGTTGACCCACGTGGTCTTTCTGATGAAGCATTTGACCAAGTCTTTACAACAGATAAGCCTGTAATCTTCGCCTTCCATGGTTATGAGGGGATGATCCGTGACATCTTCTTCAAGCGTCACAACCATAACCTTCGAGTGCATGGTTACCGTGAGAATGGGGACATCACCACACCATTTGACATGCGTGTGATGTCAGAGTTGGATCGTTTCCACCTGGCCCAAGATGCGGCTGAAGCGAGCCTTGGAGACAAGGCTAAGGACTTCTCGGCTAAGATGTCTGAGATGGTTGATTTCCATAAGGCCTATATCCGTGAACATGGGGATGATATCCCTGAAGTTCAAGATTGGAAATGGGAAAACTTATAAGAAAAACTCTCTGAAAATATCTAGCGAATCTGTCTGAGATGGTTAGTCATCGGTAAGTGGTCTGAAGAATTTTTGATTACTTTTTTGCAAGTTAAATTTTTCAACAGCTCTATTGCTCGATGGATGAGCGATAGGGCTATTGTTTTTTAAGGAAAAGGAAAAGACGAGGAGATGGCCAAAAAGAGCATAAAGGAGCTCAATGGACAAAACACCACGTCTAACTGCACTATTTCAAAAGTATTTGTTAAAAAAATTACCCTTCGATATAATCTTTTAAGACCTGCCCTTCGAGCCCAGCATTTAGGGCAATGAGCAATTTTAGTCTTGCTTTGGGGGCATTGAGTTCTTTGACAAACATAACTCCCATATCTTTAAGCTGAGCACCACCGCCTTCGTAAGCGTAAACAGGTTCTGCTATACCGTTGAAACACCGAGAAACCAAGACAACTGGCAGGCCAGCTTGAATGAGTTTTTGGATTTCTTCAGCTGCTTGAGGGGGCACATTGCCAGCTCCCATAGCTTCAATGACCAAGCCTGACATCTGTTCTGAATGAAGAAGTGACAGTAAGGTGCTTCCCATTCCTGTATAGGCTTGGATAATCGGTATCGTTCCTGTTATCGTTTGAAGATTAAAGCGTTGCCGAGCTTGAGGTTGACTGACATAAAGAATATTTTGTTTGGTAATCAATCCGATTGGCCCATGGGTCGGGGTTTGAAAGGTCGATAGATTTGTTGTATGAGTTTTGGTGACATACTTGGCAGCATGGATTTCGTCATTCATAACGACAAGTACTCCCTTGCCTCTTGATTGTGGATCAGCAGCAACCCTTAAAGCTGTTAAATAGTTATGGACACCATCGCTACCGAGTTGATCAGAGGAACGCATGGCTCCAGTTAAAACGAGGGAAATTTCAGGAAGTTCCATAGTGTCTAAAAAGTAGGCGGTTTCTTCTAAGGTGTCAGTCCCATGTGTCAAAACAATCCCATCATAATTTTCGGCTAGGCGAAGAATCTCCCGGTAAAGAAAAAGCATATTCTCTGGTGTGATGTGAGGGCTTGGAAGATTTAGAATTTCATAGGAGGTTGTTTTGATTTTTTTATCAGAAAACTTAATGGTTGTCATGGGATTACTTGCTGTAGGCATGACATGACCGCTAGCGTTTTCTGACATTGAGATGGTGCCCCCTGTGTGGAGAACGAGAATCGTTTTAGTCATTTTCAGTGTCTTTCAAAATTGCTTTCAATGTGATATAATCTATTTTATCATAGAAAAGGGAAGTAGGTGATGTTTTGACGATCAAGGCTATATTTTTTGATATTGACGGCACGCTTTTAACAGATAATCGGACAGTATCAGCATCAACGATTAAAGCCATCAACCAGTTGAAGCATCAGGGTTACCTTGTTGGCCTAGCTACTGGTCGTGGACCTAATTTTTCATTACCTTACATGGCTTCCTTAAATTTGGATGTTGCTATTTGCTACAACGGGCAATACATCGTAGATCGGAAAACGGTCATCTCGTCGCAAGCTCTTCCTAAAGAGAGTTTGGAAAAATTAATCGATTATGCCCAGCTGAAACAAAGGGATCTCTCATTTGGGACAGCAACCGATATGGTTGGTAGTCGTCTGCTCCATGTTGGTGTTGGGAAATGGGCCTATTGGATGGTCAAAAGACTGCCAGATATTACAGCAGATGTCCTCATGCTGGGTTTCAATCACGTCTATCGAAGAATTCGTCCAAAAACTCGGGAAAGTATGTTAGCCAAATTAGAGCAACCGGTTTATCAGGTTGTCATGTTAGCCAGTAAAAAAGAGACGGATAAACTATCAACTCGATTCCCCAAATTGAGGTTTACTCGTAGCAGCCCTTTTGCTGCAGATGTGATCTCTAAAGGCATGTCCAAGCTTAAGGGGATTTCCCTCGTGGCTGAAAAGTTTGATTTTGATTTAGGTCAAGTGATGGCGTTTGGAGATTCAGATAATGACTATGAGATGATTAAGGGCGTGGGATTTGGCATAGTGATGGGCAATGGCAATAGACGCTTGAAACAGATTGCTCGACACATCACAGATTCCAATAACGATGACGGCATTGCGACAGCTTTAAGGCATTTTAAGCTAGTGAAATAATTGATGAGAAAAGGGTGATCACATGGTAGAATCAGATAAGCATTATCAAGATGTACGTGACTTTCATCAGGTCATGGATGGTCGTGTGCCACAAAAACCAGTCGCTTTTACAATGGAGCAGGTGATCAATCGTGCCGACTTTAAAATAGAAGAGATTGTTGAATTAATCTATGCGACGTCTCAATCAGAAGAAGCTTTTGATGAGGGTATTGCCTATCTCCATAATGCCCTAGATTGTGCGGCTCAAAAAACGAAAAGGAAAGGAATGCAAAACAGCTCTGCCTTAGTTGGCCAGGTCGATGCCCTCATCGATTTGTTGTACTTTACCTATGGTAGTTTTGCGTTGATAGGAGTAAACCCTGGACCTATTTTTGATATTGTCCATCGGGCTAACATGGGCAAGATTTGGCCAGATGGCAAGGCGCACCACCATCCCAAAACAGGAAAAATTTTAAAACCTGATCATTGGGAGCGGGATTTTGCGCCTGAAGCAAGGATTGCACAAGAAATAGACAGACAAGAAAGTAAAGCCCATCAGATGAGCGATTAGATTAATCCCTTTTACTGAAACAAATAATACTGAAAAACTAGACTGGACAAAGGCCAGTCTAGTTTTGATATTTCTAGTTATGAAACTCTGTGAGAAAATAAGTTAGAGAGGAGACTTACTGCTCGGGTGTCACATCTTCAGGGGTTGCTTTTTCAAGATTTTCTTGAGTAGCTTTTCCTTCTTCAAGAAGAGCTTCTACGATTTTACGATCACGAATCATGACAGAATCATTGATAGCTTGAGCGGATTTGACAATAGCCGTCTCCAGTTGTTGACGCTGTGCACGACCGTTGTTAATAGCCTGGATAATACCTTCGTTTTGTGCCACCAAGCTTTCTGCTAATTTCGTGACGGTTTCGATAGCCATGGTAGGGCGTTGTGCGGTCGCTTCCATGCGCGGAATGGCTTCCTTGCTGGTTTCAGCTAACATCTGAAGGGCAGCATTGTTAGCATTGATGATCGCATCTGCAGTCACTTCAGCTTTGACAGATTGTTGCAACATTCCTAACTGGGCAATGGATAGCTTCATGGTCGGAATGGTATTGCGACGAATCATGCCCAATTTTTGTTTCATGTCAGAAGAAACCTTGACCAAGTTACGCATTTGAGGAGTTGTTGCCCAGGCGACATAGAGACGGCTGATGTACTCAGTGCGTTGTTGTTCCAAGGAATTGACGACTTCAGTGATGCGCATCATCTCTTCATTTTTAACTTGGTAATCGACAGATGTAGGATCCAGTTGACTGAGTTCATTTTGAACCTTGTTAGCGCGCTGGCTAGCTTCTCGGCCGCTGGCTTCCACAAAGGCAATGACGCCAACTAAGTTTTCGATCGAATTGGTATTTTCTTCAATCAATAGCTCCGCTGAGACAATATTGCGTGATAAGGTATCCTCGTTTTTAGCGACACTAGCAGCCAAGCTGTCCATACGGTTTTCGATTGACTGCGCTTCAAAGTAGAAATCCTGAATGCTGTTCTTGCTTTGGTTAAAGAGTTTCTGAAGAAGGTTTGGTTTCTTTTCTAGCTCAGCAGCATCAGCAACGTTCTTGTACTTTGCCACAAACCCATTCAGTTCGCGGTTAGTGTTGAGTAGCATTTCATCAACTTGTGGAATCTGAATGTTTTTTTGTTCTTTGAGAATGTGATTGACGGTTTTATTGACGTCTTCAACAGCTTCTTTACCAAAGTCTAAAAGACTATTTTGATTTTCAACGAAGGTGTCCACGAGTGCTGGAACACGACTAGAAATGGCTTCTTTTTGTTCATCACTTAATTTATCAAAAAAGGACAGGTTATCAGCAGTACCTTGCGTGGTTTGCTGAATGAGCTCAGTTGTTTTATCAGTAGGGACAGCCGCTGAGTTGGCGATTTTATCGATATCAAAGTTAAATTCTTGAGACATAAAAACTCCTTATTTTTTGTTAATGATCGTCCTTTTGTAGCATGCGAAGACTGATTTCAAAATTCATCATGTCATTTTCGTTAATTTGGCGGAGGGTCCGATTGAGGATTTTTTGACCATTCTCCAGGGATTGTTTAGCTCGATCCAGTCTTTCTTGAGCTTTGAAATACTGACTCGGATCTTCCTTGATTTTAATGTAGCCATCCAAAACATCATTGAAATTACGCATATTACTGTGATGTATGGCAAGTAACTCATTTTTATTGGGTAACTCAGATTCCTTTAGCTTGGCGACGATTTGCTCATTGCTTTTAGCCAAGGAGCTGTAAACTTCTAATACCTCTGGAGCTATCTGTTGGATGTATCGCACTTTAGTGAGTGTTTCACTCGCTTTCTCATCAGCTGCTTGGTAGATATAATCAGCATTATCGTATTGTTCTTTAGGTCTGAATTTAGCTGTGACGCGTTCGGCATCTGGGAAGATATCTTCTACCAAGCTGAGGACGCCATCCGTAACGTCTGTTAAAAAGTTTCCTTTGGGCTGCAGGGCAGAAGCAATATGAATCATACTGACAGCTTCCTGGTACCTCTGAGGGGACATCTTATCCCCGTGACGGTCGATTAAATCGCTTAGTTCTTTGGAATCTTGGTTCAGTTTTTTATAAAGTTTTGGATATTGCCCAAGTTCATTCGTTTGTTTAAGGTTACGGACATAATCGAGCCCCAGCCTAAGATTGACCGATAAGAGCTCTATCTTTTTGAGGTCAGTTTTGGTTTTGTAGCGAATGCCACCGACAACTGCTGCGATGGGCAAGGCTAGTGCAAGAAGAGTATATAAAAAATCCATCATCGTGTCTTAAAGTGCGAGAAGTAAGTTCCCTTCCCCCTTCCCTTTCTATATCCTAAATTATACACTGAAATGGTACTGGAAACAAGTGTTTAACAAGATTTCCAGAAATGAAAAAGAGCGGTAGAAAAAGTTGGAACACATAGAGTCCTTGGCTTTATTACCACTCTCAAGAACCGAATAAACGGTGGTTTTATGTTATAAATAAAGGGTGGAGGGAAACGCCAAACCTGAAGCAATCAGATTTTATTTGGATCGCGTACAATCAAGAGATCGACATGCGCATTGCGCATGATGTATTCTGATGAAGAACCGATAAGCAAGCGTTCGAAACTGTTAAGACCAGTCGCGCCTAGCAAAATTAAGTCAACTTTTTCGCGATCAGGGATTTCTTTAGCTAGCAAGGGTCTTGGATCACCCAACTCTAAGACAGTTTTGACATGTTTAAGTCCAGCCTCAAGAGCGCGTGCCTCATATTTTTCAAGCTGAACTTTGGCTTCATTTTCAAGGTTGACGTAAACATTGGTATCAAAAGCCGAATAGGTGTGGAGAGCTCGATTGTCAATGACATGAGCAATCACTAATTGAGCTTGGTTACGCCAAGCGACATTGATAGCCTTTTCAAAAGCCAACTCAGCTTCTGGTGAACCGTCGACGGCGACCATGACACATTGGTAAGTATTAATCATAGAGAATTCCTCCTTTTATTATTCTAATATCCTACTTACGAAGAGTTGGAAATTATTCCAACAATCAAAGTTATTCGATAGATAATTCTATATCAAAAAGATATTGTCAACTGCCTTTGGATTAACGATTAAAGTTTCACTGAGGTTGCTCTCACGATGGAAAGCCCTTCTGTGAAAGCTAGCTACTAGTGAATTTCATCACCTAAAGAGTTTGTTGTGTTGCTATCTTATAAGTCTATTGTAAACCTTTTTAGAAAAAATGTAAAGGCTTACAACGCTGGTTGTTTTTCAATTCATAAAGAATTTATGCGATGTAAGTCTAACAGGAATGTTATTTACCAGCTTTCTTAGTGTAAAGAATGAGAATATTGACAGAATGAAACAGATGCGTATCTATTTTTATCGTTTTAATTGTTTAATTTCTAAAAATACGCTAAAATAAATAGCATATTTCTAGATATTTCTAGGAGGGTCTATGAAAACATTTAATAAATCTAGCAAACTTGATCACGTCGCTTACGATATCAGAGGGCCAGTTCTGGATGAAGCCGATCGCATGCGTGCTAATGGTGAAAAAATTCTTCGCCTAAACACAGGTAATCCAGCTGAATTTGGATTTGCCGCTCCAGATGAAGTCATTAGGGATCTAATCTCCAACGCGCGTAACTCGGAAGGGTATTCGGATTCTAAGGGAATTTTTCCAGCTCGAAAAGCTATTATGCAATATTATCAACTTCAAGGAATTCAAAACATTGATGTTGATGATATTTATATTGGAAATGGTGTCAGTGAGCTCATCTCCATGTCCATGCAAGCTCTTTTGGACGATGGAGATGAAGTCTTAGTGCCTATGCCGGATTATCCTTTATGGACAGCTTGTATTAGTTTGTCTGGTGGACATGCTGTACACTATGTCTGTGATGAAGAGGCCAACTGGTATCCCGATTTAGACGATATTCGTTCTAAAATTACGAGTAATACAAAAGCCATTGTTATCATTAACCCAAATAATCCAACGGGTGCCGTTTATCCCTTTGAAATCTTAACTGAAATTGTTGAAATCGCTCGGCAACATGATTTAATCATTTTCTCGGATGAAGTCTATGATCGCCTCTTGTATGATGGTCGCCACCATATCCCAGTAGCAACGCTTTCTGATGATGTTTTAACAGTTACCATGTCAGGGTTATCAAAATCCCATCGTATCGCCGGTTTTCGCGTCGGTTGGATGATGATTTCTGGGGATAAAAAGCAGGCAAAAGGCTATATCGAAGGTCTCAACATGCTTTCGAATATGCGTCTTTGTTCCAATGTCCTAGCCCAACAAGTCGTTCAAACCTCTTTAGGAGGGCACCAATCAGCTGATCAACTCATTTTACCAGGCGGTCGTCTCTTTGAACAGCGCAATTTCATCTATAAAGCGATCAATGAGGTACCTGGACTATCAGCTGTTGAGCCCCAAGCTGGGATGTATATTTTCCCAAAAATTGATAGCCAAATGTACGACATTCCTAACGATGAACAATTTGTTTTAAATTTTTTGAAGGAAGAGAAAGTCTTGTTAACACATGGGCGTGGTTTTAACATGGTAACGCCAGATCATTTCCGCATTGTCTTTTTACCCCGTGTTGATGAATTAGCGGAATTGCAGGAAAAACTTACGCGCCACCTGCACCAGTACAGGCGATAAACAAACTAAATGGACTACTCTTAATAAAAGCTGAAGCACTATAAGCAGTTGCTTCGCTTTTTGTTTTTTTAATGGGGGAAAACTCACTATGCGACTCTGATACAGATTGTTCAGCGGGATTTTAAACAGATATAGGGCTTTCCAGTTATCGCATTAATAAATTTTTCTAGGAGTATGAACATGAAAAATGGTTAGAAATACCGAATAATAATATGCAAACGGTTCTCAGTTGCAAGAAAAGTATGAAAATTATATTTCCTAAAAACAATAGGAAATTTTCTGATAATTATTTGCTACTTTTCTGGGAGTTTGTTATAATGAAGTTAATTAAAAACAAGGTGGAATTTATGACAACTCTATTAGAAAAAACACGCAGTATTTCTGCCATTTTAAAACGTGCTGAAGAGCAACTCCAAAAGGAATTGCCCTACAATCCAATCTCCAAAGAATTAGCGGAAATCATCGATTGTAATGCTTGTATCATCAACAGTTCTGGTGAGATTTTAGGTTACTTTTTAAAGTATGAAACAAACAATGACCGTGTGGAAGAGTTCTTTGAGAGCAAGCAGTTCCCTGAAAGTTATGTCCGTGCAGCATCAAAAATTTATGATACAGAAGCTAATTTGCCAGTTAACAGTGAGCTAGCAGCTTACCCAGAAGAATCCTTATCAGATTATCCGAATAGTGTGACTACAGTCGTTCCGATTCATGTCTCTGGGATTCGATTTGGTTCTCTCATTACCTGGAGAAATGATGAGCAATTCCACGATGATGACTTGATTTTGATCGAGATGGCTTCTACGGTTGTTGGCATTCAGTTATTAAATTTCCAACGTGAAAAGGACGAGGAAAGCATTCGCAAGCGCACAGCGGTTAACATGGCTGTTAATACCCTTTCTTATTCTGAAATGAAGGCTGTGTCAGCTATTTTACAAGAGTTGGATGGCAATGAAGGCCAATTGACGGCATCTGTGATTGCGGACCGTATCGGTATTACCCGTTCCGTTATCGTTAATGCTTTGCGCAAGTTGGAGTCAGCAGGGATTATCGAAAGCCGCTCACTTGGGATGAAGGGGACTTATTTGAAAGTCTTAATTCCTGAAATTTTTGAAGAAATCAAGAAAAGAGATTACTAAAATGAGTAAAAAAGCTCTTATATCGATTGACTTTACCTATGACTTTGTAGCAGATGATGGCAGGCTTACCGCTGGTAGGCCTGCTCAGTCTATCTCAGATCGAATGGCTGAAGTCACTCAAGAAGCTTTTGAACAGGGAGATTATATTTTCTTCACCATTGACTTGCATGATGAAGAGGATTTGTTTCACCCAGAGAGTCGTCTCTTTCCGCCTCATAATATTAGAGGAACAAAGGGGCGTGAGCTCTATGGTCCTTTGGCTGATTTTTATCAGGCTCATAAGAATGACCCAAGGGTTTTCTGGATGGATAAACGTCACTACTCAGCCTTTTCTGGGACGGACTTGGATGTTCGCCTAAGAGAGCGCGGTGTGAAGACGGTTGTCTTGACAGGTGTCTTGAGCGATATTTGTGTCTTGCATACAGCCATTGATGCCTATAATTTGGGTTATGAGATAGAGATTGTCAGCTCTGCCATTGCTTCTATCACAGAAGAAGCTCATCAGTTTGCTCTTGCTCATTTCAAAAATGTGCTGGGAGCAAGGATTGTTGAATAATATATAAAACTACGACGAATTCAAGGACGCCGTAGTTTATTTTTAAAGTCTTTTTGCTATTTTTAGTAGAATGAGTAGCTAGGAGTGCTAAGATTGATGGTGGGAATTTTTATGATTTCTGGATCTGTCAATCAGTTCAATAGCTAGCTATTAAAGATTAAAAAAGCTGTTATAATAAGGTTTGCAACTAGCAGTTGACAAATTGAAAAGCGGACGGTATGGATTGCAACTGCGGGAAAAGATAGACTTAAGGTGAAAAAAGAAAAAGACTGGAGGTCAGAAAAATGATTTTAGCAGATAAAATTATGGAGGAAAGAAAGCGGAATGGCTGGAGCCAAGAGCAACTAGCAGAACAATTAGATGTTTCACGACAATCAATCTCCAAATGGGAAAGTGCCCAGTCCATTCCAGATCTCAATCGCATTATTCAAATGGCAGATATTTTTGGAGTCTCAACGGATTATCTATTAAAAGATGATTACAAAGAAAATGTTTCTACATCAGGTAGTAACAAGATGTTTCATGAAAAGCCTCTTCGCAAGGTTTCCTTGGCAGAGGCCCAAGAGTTATTGACGGCTAGCAAAGTTGTGGCACACCAAAAAGCTCTGGGAGCAGCCCTATGTATCATTGCCTGTGTTCCGCTAGTGGTTTTAATAGGTTTTGCGGAAAGTCATAAGTACGGACTGACAGAAAATGTAGCTGGCAGTATTGGTGTCATCTCTTTATTTGCCCTAATTGGTATTGGCACCTTTTTCTTAATTAAGAGCAGTTTTAAACTAAAGAAGTTTGATTATCTTGAAAAAGAATGGATTGAAACAGAATATGGTGTCGAAGGTCTGGCTAAAAAGAATAAAGAGCAATATGAGGCAACCTATCATAGAAATATGATACTTGGGACACTCCTTTGTATCGCTAGTTTTGTTCCTTTAGTAGCTGTCACTTTCTTTACAGAGGAAGACTATATTCTAGTTAGTTTAGTGGGATTGATGTTGTTACTCCTTGCTCTAGCTGCTTATATTTTTATCTCTAGTCAAACGAGAATGGCTAGCAATGATAAGCTGCTTCAAGAAGGTGACTACACAAAAAGTAAAAAGAAAGCTTCTCCTATCCTAGAGAATATATCTGGTATTTTTTGGCTTATAGCAACAGCTATTTACTTAACATGGTCTTTGATGAGCCAAGCTTGGACAAATACTTGGATTGTTTGGCCAGTTGCTGGTGTACTGTATGCTGCGGTTATCATTATCACACGCATGATTGTAAAAGCTGAAGATTAAAGTTGACAAATTGCTCATACTAGATTAATAAGGCGTTGTGTATCTCATGTTTTTCAGAAATGCTGATTGGTACAAATGTCGTAAACTATTAGAAGCGCTAGAATCCTGTTGTCGAGAACAGTGATTTTAGTATGTTTTATTTTATGCTGGCTCTAACTTATCCGGTTTTTACAAAAAGCATCAATTTTGCCAGCAGTTATTTTAAAAATGTTTTAGGTACACGTGTTATTGAAGAATAAGAAAAACAGATGGCTTCGCCTTGGAGGTTCATCTGTTCTTTGTGTTTTTAGGCTCCATAATCTCCGTAAGGTTTTTACCCACTACAGAAATTATAGAGCCCTTTTTTATATGTTCTTGTTTTATGGGTCGATTTCTTGTCACTAAGTGTCCCATTTGAATCCGTTGAGCCCTTTAGGTTGGCCTAAAGAAGTGTTAGTGGAAGAAACGAAAGTCACCTATACTAGTACTAGGGAAAATTTCATTTTTTGTGAAAAATAATGACGAAATGGTGTAGATCTAATGCTACAAACGAATTAGGATAGATTGAAAAACGATTAAATATGGTATTTAAGGTATTTGAAGTTTGCAAAAGTTGGTTTATTTTTCCCAAAGGTTATCAGAGTTAGGAGAGTCACTTTTACAATTTTGTAATAATGTTTTTATACAGTGTTTTGTGGTATAATTGGTAATGTTATGAAAATTAAAAAGGAGCTAGCATGAAAATTTCTGAAGAAGAAGTACGCCATGTAGCAAAGCTGTCTAAACTCCACTTTTCAGAGGAAGAAACGACAGCCTTTGCATCCAGTCTGACAAAGATTGTCGATATGATGGAATTATTAAATGAAGTGGACACAACTGGTGTACCTATTACAACTACTATGGCTGAACAAGTCAATGTGATGCGTGACGATAAGGCAGAAGCTGGAACAGCTCGTGAGGAGCTCTTTAAAAATGTGCCCGAGCATGCCAATAATCTGATCAAAGTACCGGCTATCTTAGAAGATGGAGGAGATGCCTAATGACTTTAACTCATAAATCAATTGATGAATTGCATGAACTCCTCGTCAAAAAAGAAATTTCAGCAGTAGAGTTAACCAAAGCGACCTTGGAAGACGTTAAGGCACGTGAAGAACAGATTGGCTCATTCATCACAGTAACTGAAAATGAAGCCCTAGCTCAGGCAGAAGCCCTTGATGCTAAGGGAATTGATGTAGACAACGTGATGAGTGGGATTCCGATTGCAGTAAAGGACAATATCTCAACCAAGGGCATTTTGACGACAGCAGCTTCTAAAATGCTTTATAATTACGAACCAATTTTTGATGCAACCGCAGTTGAAAAACTCTATGCCAAGGACATGATTGTAATTGGTAAGACCAACATGGACGAGTTTGCCATGGGAGGCTCTACCGAAAACTCAGCCATGAAATTGACCAAGAATGCTTGGGATCAGTCCAAGGTTGCTGGTGGCTCATCTGGTGGTTCGGCGACAGCGGTGGCTTCTGGACAAGTGCGTCTGTCCCTTGGTTCGGATACTGGAGGCTCTATCCGCCAGCCTGCAGCTTTTAATGGGGTTGTGGGGATGAAGCCGACCTATGGACGCGTGTCACGCTTTGGTCTTATCGCCTTTGGTAGCTCTCTTGACCAAATTGGTCCTTTCTCTCATACGGTTAAGGAAAATGCTCAGTTGCTTAATGTCATTGCTGGTCATGATACTAAGGACTCGACATCATCTGTTAAGGAATTACCAGATTTTACGCACTTGATTGGTCAAGATATCAAGGGGATGAAAATTGCTCTGCCTAAAGAATACATAGGTGAGGGGATTGACCCTAAAATCAAGGAACAAATCCTATCAGCAGCCAAGCATTTTGAAAGTCTGGGTGCGACGGTTGAGGAAGTTTCTCTACCACATTCTAAGTATGGGGTAGCTGTGTACTATATCATCGCCTCTTCAGAAGCGTCGTCTAACTTGCAACGTTTTGACGGCATTCGCTATGGTTTCCGAGCGGAAGATTTTGATAACTTGGATGACGTTTATGTCAATACGCGAAGTCAAGGTTTTGGTGAAGAAGTGAAACGCCGGATCATGCTTGGAACCTTTAGCCTATCTTCTGGTTATTACGATGCCTATTTCAAAAAGGCTGGGCAAGTTCGTACCTTGATTATCCAAGATTTTGAGAAAGTCTTTGCGAATTATGACCTCATTCTTGGGCCAACAGCGCCAACCGTAGCTTTCGGGCTAGGCACACTGAACCACGATCCTGTGGCGATGTATTTAGCTGACCTCTTGACTATTCCGGTTAACCTTGCAGGTCTTCCAGGAATTTCGATTCCAGCTGGCTTTGTAGAAGGTTTACCAGTCGGACTCCAGTTGATTGGTCCTAAACATGCTGAAGACAAGATTTACCAAGCAGCTGCAGCCTTTGAAGCGACAACAGATTTTCATAAGAAACAGCCAGTGATTTTTGGAGGTAAGGACTAATGAACTTTGAAACCATTATAGGACTAGAAGTCCATGTGGAGTTAAAGACAGACTCCAAAATCTTCTCCCCTTCTCCAGCACACTTTGGCGAAGAGGCTAACACTAACACTAACATCATTGACTGGTCGTTCCCAGGGGTCTTACCAGTTATGAATAAAGGGGTTATCGATTATGGGATTAAAGCAGCCTTGGCGCTCAATATGGCGATCCATAAGCGCATGCATTTTGACCGTAAAAACTATTTCTACCCTGACAATCCCAAAGCTTATCAGATTTCGCAATTCGACGAGCCTATCGGCTACGATGGCTGGATTGAGATTGAGCTTGAAGATGGCTCAACCAAGAAAGTTCGCATTGAGCGCGCCCATCTGGAAGAAGATGCTGGGAAAAACACGCACGGGACAGATGGCTACTCCTACGTAGATCTTAACCGCCAAGGGGTGCCCCTGATTGAGATTGTCTCTGAAGCGGACATGCGCTCTCCCGAGGAAGCCTACGCTTACTTGACAGCCCTTAAAGAAATCATCCAATACACAGGGATTTCAGACGTCAAGATGGAGGAAGGCTCCATGCGCGTCGATGCCAACATTTCCCTTCGTCCTTATGGGCAAGAAGCCTTTGGAACCAAGACTGAACTGAAAAACCTCAATTCCTTTAACTTTGTGCGCAAAGGCCTTGCCTATGAAGAGAAGCGTCAGGCAGAAATTCTTCGTAGCGGTGGGCAAATTCAGCAGGAAACCCGTCGTTACGATGAGACAACTGGTGAGACCATCCTTATGCGTGTCAAAGAAGGTTCGTCTGACTACCGGTATTTCCCCGAGCCAGACCTTCCCATCTTTGAGATTGATGACAGCTGGATTGAGGAAGTGCGCAACGCATTGCCAGCCTTTCCAAAAGAACGCCGAGCCAACTATGTGGCAGAACTCGGTCTATCAGCCTACGATGCTGCTCAGTTAACCGCTACAAAAGCAACATCTGATTTCTTTGAAAAAGCCGTTTCGCTGGGTGGCGATGCCAAGCAGGTCTCTAACTGGCTCCAAGGCGAGGTTGCTCAATACCTTAATGCTGAGCAAAAGACACTTGAAGCGATCAGTTTGACGCCTGAAAACTTGGTAGAGATGATTAGCTTGATTGATGATGGAACTATTTCGTCTAAGATTGCTAAGAAAGTCTTTGTGCATCTGGCTAAAAATGGTGGCTCTGCCAAGGCTTACGTGGAATCAGCAGGGCTAATTCAGATTTCGGACCCAGAAGTCTTGATCCCAATCATCCATCAAGTTTTTGCGGATAATGAAGCCGCAGTTGCTGACTTTAAAGCAGGCAAACGCAATGCGGACAAGGCCTTTACCGGTTTCCTTATGAAAGCAACAAAAGGTCAGGCCAATCCGCAAGTGGCTCAACGATTGCTAGCAGAAGAATTAGCTAAGTTATAAAGTGACATTAAAGACAATTATCCTATAAGTAGAGCCTTAAAAAACACCTGGTCTTTCTGGCAAGATAGCAAGAAGTCCAGGTGTTTTTAATGCTTTAAACAGTGAGAAATAGAAATAAGAAAGAATAAAATCAGACAACCTTGCGTTCAAAGGCGTCACTTGAGATTCCCTCTGCTAAAATGAGTTTAGCCCATTCTTTAGCGGAGTGAAGGCTGTGGTCTTTGTAGTTTCCGCAGGATTCAATCGTTGTCCCTGGGACATCTTCCCAAGTCGTTGCCTCTGCAATTTCTTGCAAACTATCTTTGATAACATTGGCGATAGTGGTGTTATCATGTTGTCCCCACATGATCATGTGAAAACCAGTCCGACAACCAAAAGGCGAACAATCAATCATGCCATCGATACGTGTTCGAATGAGTTTGGCCAACAAATGCTCAATGGTATGGAGGCCAGCAGTGTCTATACTATTGTGATTAGGCTGGATGAGGCGAATATCGTAGTTAGAGATAATATCACCCTTTGGCCCCTTTTCTTCACCAATTAGGCGGACGTAGGGGGCTTTAACAATGGTATGGTCTAATTCAAAACTTTCTACAATTACTTCTTTAGTCATTGGAATCACTCCTTATTTTAAGTTACCATCATTATAGCATAGCTTGTAAATTTTCATTGTGAATTTGGTATAGTTATGGTATAATTTAATGGAATTTGTCAAAAATTCAATAACTTAGTTACTAAATAAAGGAAACGTAAGATTGATGCTGTGATAGCTCTGCTGAGCAGAGGCTGTGACAAACAAATCTTGCGATTCTCGCTGTTTAGAAAGAATATCATTTATATACAAAGAGGTAAAGACATGAACAATATCATCATTGCTATTGTCTTTGCGCTTATTGGTTTAGCAATCGGTTTTTCACTGATTTCTTTGAAAATGAAGGCGTCAAAAGAAGCAGCCGAACTAGCTCTTTTAAACGCTGAACAAGATGCCAACAACCGACGAGCTCAAGCTGAGCGACAAGCTGAAGAACTTGTTAAAACTGCTGAGCGTGAATCGGTTGCCTTTAAAAAAGAGGCACAACTTGAAGCAAAGGAAGAAGCGAGAAAATATCGAGAGGATATTGAAAAAGAATTTAAATCTGAAAGACAAGAGTTGAAGCAGACTGAAAGCCGTTTGGCAGAACGTTCTGCAAACCTTGATCGTAAAGATGATAATTTAACCTCAAAAGAAAAAACACTCGAGAAAAAAGAGCAAAGTCTCGCAGACAAAACTAAACATATCGATGAGCGCGAAGCACAACTATCGGATCTGGAAGCCCAAAAGGCTGCTGAGTTAGAGCGAGTCGCTCAGATGAGTCAAGACGAGGCGCGGGAGATTATCCTGACGGATACACGTCAGGGGCTTGATCACGAGATTGCTGGCTTTATTAAAAATGCGGAGCTTGAGGCCAAAGAAAAAGCAGATAAAATGGCTAAAGACCTCATTGTCCAAGCTATGCAACGGATTTCAGGAGATTACGTCACCGAGCAAACAGTGACCTCTATTCATCTTCCAGATGAAAATATGAAGGGTAGAATTATCGGTCGAGAAGGACGTAACATTCGCACCTTTGAAAGTCTTACAGGGATTGATGTAATCATCGATGACACCCCTGAAACGGTGATCTTATCTGGATTTGATCCCATTCGCCGTGAAATTGCTCGGATGACCATGGAAAGCCTGCTTCAAGACGGCCGTATTCACCCTGCTCGGATTGAAGAGTTGGTTGAGAAAAAACGCCTTGAAATGGAACAACGGATTCGTGAGTATGGGGAAGAGGCGGCCTATGAGATTGGGGCACCAAACCTGCATCCAGATCTCATTAAGATTATGGGACGCCTGCATTTTCGTTCGTCTTATGGACAAAATGTTTTGCGCCACTCTATCGAAGTTGGTAAATTGGCTGGCGTTATCGCTGGCGAACTCGGTGAGAATGTTGCCCTTGCCCGTCGTGCTGGTTTCCTCCATGATGTCGGCAAAGCCCTTGACCGTGAGGTTGAAGGTAGCCACGTGGAAATTGGGATGGAATTGGCTCGTAAATACAAAGAACACCAGGTTGTTGTCAATACTATTGCCAGCCACCATGGAGATGTTGAAGCAGAATCCGTGATCGCCGTTATCGTAGCCGCAGCAGATGCATTGAGTGCTGCTCGTCCAGGTGCTCGGAGCGAATCAATGGAGAACTACATCAAACGCCTCCAAGATTTAGAAGAAATTGCGACTGGATTTGAAGGCATTCACCAAGCATACGCTTTACAGGCGGGTCGTGAAATACGTGTTGTTGTTAAACCTAATATCGTCAAAGATGATAAGATTACTATTTTGGCCCATGATATTCGTCAGCAAATCGAGAAGAACCTCGAATACCCTGGTAATATCAAGGTAACGGTCGTGCGTGAAACACGTGCAGTTGACTATGCTAAGTAGCTCAACCGATAAGAGAAAGCACTTGAAATCAGGTGCTTTTTCTGTTAAACTATAAGGAAAGCACTTAAGGGAGTTGACATGTCTGAGCGTGGATTATTGATTGTATTTTCTGGCCCATCTGGGGTCGGTAAAGGAACAGTTCGTAAAGAAATTTTCGAACACAAGGACAATAAATTTAAATACTCTGTGTCCATGACGACCCGTCCACAACGTCCAGGCGAAGTGGATGGAGTTGATTACCATTTTAGAACTCGTGAAGAGTTCGAGGAGTTGATCCGTCAAGGTCAAATGTTGGAGTACGCAGAGTACGTTGGCAACTACTATGGTACACCTTTGAACTATGTTAATGAAACCTTGGATCAAGGGACAGATGTCTTCTTGGAAATCGAAGTTCAAGGAGCTCTTCAAGTCAAGTCCAAAGTTCCAGACGGTGTCTTCATCTTTCTGACACCTCCTGATTTGGAAGAGTTGCGTGACCGTTTAGTTGGTCGTGCGACAGACAGTGAAGAAGTTATCAATCAGCGGATTGCGCGAG